>NZ_SOHI01000036.1:0-65755 GCF_004403585.1 Cryobacterium sp. Hb1
ACGGCCTCGTCTTTGTACTCAGGAGTGAACTCCCGGCGTGTCTTTCCCATGTGAACATTCTCTCTTGTGAGGTGTCCACTCAACGGGGGCAAGGCCACGATCGTCTCGACGAGAATGGCGTGGCGGGTGTGTGGCGGCTATATGGCGGTTCACTGGCGTCTCCGTGGCGTGGTGATAGTGGGAGAGGTAGCGCCAATATGAGATCTATGAACAAGACACGAATCGTCGAACTGCGTCAGGAGCATGGCTGGACTCAAGAGCGTCTCGCGGCTGCGAGCGGCGTTGGGCTTAGAACCATTCAGAGGCTGGAAGCGGGAGACGACGCAAGCCTTGAGACGCTGTCCCTCGTCGCCGAGGCCCTGCGAGTTCCGGTGCGCGACCTCTTCACCATGATCGAGGACGCAGACCTCAGCAATCGCGTCGCGTCTCTGCAGGTCCGCACGGTAGAACAGCAGGCTGCACGCGACAGATTCACCGGTGCTTGGCGATGGCTATACATCGGGATCGGAATCGTTCTGACCCTAGTCAGTTTCATTCTCGGACAGTACGGACCGGTCTTGTTCCTCGCATACTGGACGGGCGGTTATCTGATTCTGGTGGCGATCCGCAGGATCTACCTCGAACCGCGCCTTGAGGAAAAGTACCCACTCTCCCGCAGCAGGAGGGAACTTCGGGCACGACGGACAAAATGGAATGTCTCCGAGTTTGAGGACGTAAAGCCCGTCGCCTGAGCAGGGCAGCGAGCGGTCCACGACCCGCACGGTGTTCGGCTTACGAAGATCTCAGGACTCTGCCATTCTCAAGGAATGGATTGGCCCACAACTGAACCCATTATTTCTGTGCGACTTTTGTTGGAACCGCTGTCGGTGGAGCATGCGCCTGCGATGATCGAGGTTCTGGCCGACCCTGCGCTCTATGAATACACCGGCGGAGAAATACCGTCTCTGACGGTGTTGGAAAAACGTTATGCCGCGCAGGCCGTTGGGCACTCTGATGATGGTTCGCAAGGGTGGTTGAACTGGGTCGTCATTAAGCGAGACATCGGGAGGCCGGTGGGATTCGTACAGGCAACCGTCGAAGACGACGGGGCGCATCTCGTGGCTGACATCGCTTGGGTCATCTCACCGAACTGGCAAGGGCAAGGAATCGCTTCTGAGGCCGCTCAAGCGATGGTGGCCTGGTTGCGATCACACGGAGTCCGCCGCCTCACAGCGCACATTCATCCCGACCATCAGGCATCAATGATGGTGGCGCAAAATCAAGCCCTACACGCGACCTCATCGAAGAAGGATGGTGAAACTCGCTGGGAATCCCAGCAACCATAGAACGCCCGTTAGAGGTTCCTCTCCGGGCACGGCGCTCGGTGCCGGCCGACAGGCTGTTTCGATCCAAATGTGAGTCGGATCATCGTCAGGTTTTAGAGCACTTCAGCTCGGACGGTGCCGTGACCTGCGTCGGCACGTGCTCCGGACAGGTGACCGCAAAAGAACCATTTTGGAGGTTGGGTGTTGTTTGGCATATCGTTTGGGCATGCCGGATCTTGATGGCCTCCGGGCCATAGCTCACCCGTTACGCCTGCGTTTGCTTTCGCTTCTGACTGCCGAGGCTCTCAGCGCTACGGAGGCGGCGCGTGTCTTGGGCGAGAGCCAAGCGAACGTGAGTTACCACCTGCGTCGTTTGGCTCAGGCGGGACTCGTGCAGCTGGTTGAGGAGTTGAATATTCGTGGCGGGACCGCCAAGCGCTATCGACACGATCCCGCGAGCGGCGAAGCGCTCGGTTCGGGCCGCGTCGATGAGCACCAGGCTCTGATGAGTTCCCTCGCCGCAGAGCTGATCGCCCGCAGCGCGCGTTACCTGTCAGAATCCGAATTCGTGTTCACCGAGGCGGAGGTCACCGTCTCCCGTGAGGCCTGGGAGCATATCCGCGACATGTCACGCGAGATCGGAAAACTCATCCACGATGAGGCGGTGCCCTCCGCCACACCAGAAGGCATCCGGATGAGTGCCACCCTCGCATTTTTCGAAGTCGTGAACCACGACACCGCCCCGCGAACATGAGTAGCGGCTACCTCGAGGTACTGCGCACGACCGGCGCGCTGAGGGTCTTTGTTCCCGCGCTCGTCGGGCGACTCTCGTTCGCCATGGTGACTTTAGTGCTGCTCTTCGCGGTGCAGCGAAGCACGGATTCTTTCGCGGCCGCCGGCGCGGCTACTGGGGCTTTCGGGCTCGCGAACGTGATCGCTTCTCCGTACCGCGCACGATTCGTCGACCGGCGCGGACAGCGGTTTGCACTCAACTCGCTAGCCATCGCTTTCGCGGTCGGCCTCGGCGGCATTGCTGCGCTGACAGCCCAGCCCGACCCTTCGTCAGGGGCGCTCGTTGGGCTGGCGGCCATTGTCGGGTTGTTCCCCCCACCGCTCGGCGCCTCGATGCGTGTGCTCTGGGGTTCGCTGACAGCGCCGGGAGCGCTGCGGACGAAGGCGTACAGCATCGATGCGGTCTGTGAGGAATTGCTGTTCACGACGGGGCCATTGATCGCGGCGGCCATTCTCAGTGCGGCATCGCCGCCGGTCGGACTGCTCGCTACTGCCACGGTGGCGCTGGCCGGAACCCTCGGCATGACAAGCAGTTCGCTATCGCGACAGCACGTTGCGGTCACCGCTGCCCCCCGGAAGAGCTCACGGCCGTTACGACAGAGCGGGTTCGTCGCAGTGTTGATCGCGCTACTCGGCGTGGGAGTCATACTCGGAACCGTGGAAGTGGGCGCACCCGCAATCGCCGACAGACAGGGATCGGTCGGCCTGGCCGGCATCCTTCTCGCCTCTTTCGCAGCGGGAAGCGCAGTCGGAGGCCTGCTCTACGGCCAACGAACCTGGAGGAGCTCGCTCGTAAAGCGACTACTCATCTCGGTCACAGTCATGACCGCGCTGTGCGCACTGCTCACGACAATTGAGTTTGCCGTGGTCCTCGGCTTCGGGCTCGCTGCGGTGGGCTTCTTCCTGGCCCCGTCGCTCGTGACCGGCTACCTACTCGCGGACGACCTCACCGCTCCAGAGGTGCGCACCGAGGCATCGAGCTGGATCAACACGGCAGTCAACGCTGGCGCCGCCGTTGCCGCCGTAATAGTGGGGTTCGCCATGGACGCCATAGAACCCCGTCTGGGATTCATCATCGGCGCCGCGGTGTCCTTCATCCTCCTGATATCCGCAACCGTGCTAATACTCAGAAACAACAAAGCCGAGCCCGTCGTAAGTCAATTGCAATCGGCGTAGATGAAACGAGACGCCCAGCACCGCGATGGTGAGTGCCCGCAGGACGTTCCCAAGTGACACGGCAGCGGCGCACTCGGCCACCGGGTGGTTTGGCCCCAGATCTGTCGCGCTGGACCTCCCTCTTGCGGATCGATGGGACTGCCTACCGAAGACACGGTGGCTCGTCGGCTGGCGCACGAACCGATGGGCTGGCGTCCGACCACGCTGTTGGTCCGGGTACGCCGCTATCGCTGCGGCGGGTGCGGGCATGTGTGGCGGCAGGACATCACGAAGGTCGCTGAACCGCGGGCGAAACTCTCCCGGCGGGGCCTGCGGTGGGCGCTGACGGGCATCGTGTGTCAGCATCTGACCATCGCCCGGGTCACTGAGGGCCTGGGCGTGGCCTGGAACACCGCGAACACCGCGGTCCTAGCGGAAGGCAAACTGGCCCTGATCGATGATCCGGGGCGGTTTGACGGGGTGCGGGTGATCGGCGTAGACGAGCACGTCTGGCGGCATACCCGCCGGGGCGACAAGTACGTCACTGTGATCATTGACCTCACTCCAATCCGCGATGGGACGGGCCCGTCGCGGCTGCTGGACATGGTCCAGGGACGCTCCAAGGCAGTGTTCAAGACCTGGCTCGCCGACCGGCCCCAACCCTGGCGAGACGACGTGGAAGTCGTCGCGATGGACGGGTTCACCGGCTTCAAAACCGCCACCACCGAAGAACTACCCTGCGCCGTGGCGGTCATGGACCCGTTCCACGTCGTGCGTCTGGCCGGGGACGCCCTTGACGGCTGCCGGCGCCGCGTCCAGCAGCCGTCCACGGGCATCGGGGGCGCAAAGGCGACCCGCTCTACTTCGCCAGGCGCACCCTGCACACCGGCGCGGACCTGCTCACCGACAAACAGCAACAACGTTTGACCGACCTGTTCGCCACCGAAACGCACGTGCAGGTCGAAGCGACCTGGGGCATCTACCAGCGGATGATCAACGCTTACCGAGACGAGGACCGAATCAAGGGACGGGAGTCGATGGAGAAGCTCATCGAATCGGTCAGCTACGGCGTCCCGGCCGCCCTCACCGAGCTTGTCACCCTCGGACGCACCCTCAAGAAACGAGCCGCAGACGTCTTAGCGCACTCGACCGGCCCGGCACCTCCAACGGGCCCACCGAGGCGATCCAATGCCGCCTCGAACACCTCCGCGGATCAGCCCTGAGATTCCGCAACCTCGCCAACTATGTCGCCCGCTCACTCCTGGAAACCGGAGGATTCAGGCTCCGACTTCACTCTCAATTATGAAGAGCCGGTTACATCCTGAAATTCAGGGACCCCGACAACGTGGCGCTGGAACTCTTCGCCCCTGCCTGAGGCGTGTTCGACCTGATGTGTTCGATCCAAGACATGTTGGATGCGCTGCCTAACGGCGTATCGCTGTGCCGTCGGGCCTCTGGCCAGATAACCTCTGGCCAGATATGTTGCACTGCGCCTACAGTGAAGTCATGTTGCACTCAACTCGGCAAGGCTCCGGTAAGCCACTCCTGCTGATCCATGGGCTCGGTTCCAGTATTGGCAACTGGAACCCGGTGATCCCGGCGCTGGCCGCTGAACGCGAAGTCATCGCCGTCGACCTCCCCGGCTGCGGCGAATCCGCGCCGCTGACCGGCGAAACCACCATTGCCACGCTGACCGATTCCGTCGAAGCCTTTATCCGCGACGCGGAACTGGGTGACCTTGATCTGGTAGGCAGCTCCATGGGCGCCCGGATGGTAATGGAAATGGCACGCCGCGGGCACGCTGGCACCACGGTCGCACTGGACCCTGGTGGATTCTGGAATGACCGCCAGGCAGCGATCTTTGGTACAAGCATCAAGGCATCCGTCGCACTGGTGCGCCGCATCCAACCGGCGCTCCCCTTCCTCACGGGCAACCCTGTGGGTCGCACGGCCCTGTTTGCACAGTTCTCCGCCCACCCCTGGAAGCTGCCACAGGATCTGGTCCTGCACGAGCTTCGCGGGTTCAAGACATCGACCAGCCTGGACCCGTCCCTCAACGCGCTGATTCACGGACCCCGCCAGGAAGGCGCACCGGCTGGTTCACTCAAGGGCAAAATGGTCATTGGATGGGGGAGGAAGGACAAGGTCACCGCTCCCAGTGAGGCGGCGCGGGCCACGGAGCTGTTCCCGGATGCAACGCTGCACTGGTTCGAAAACTGCGGTCACTTCCCGCACTGGGACCAACCAACGGAAGCGGCGCGCCTGATTCTCGATAGCACCGGCTGAGCTGCGGCTGAGCGCCCGGGCGGAGCCAGATTGCCCCGTTGATGCCTGAATCGGCGGGGAAGTTGGGCCGTCCGTTCAAGGATCACCGTCGGAGGGGATCATCTACCGGTATCGGGCCGACATCCCGTGGCGGGACCTGCCGCCGCACTTCGGGCCGTGGCAGACGGTCTGGAAACGCCACCGCCGCTACAGTGCCGACGGGACCTGGGACGAGGCCCTTGCTTCGCTGCTGACCCGGGCGGACGCCGCCGGGCTGATCAATTGGGAGGTGTCGGTGGATTCCACGGTCAACAGCGCCGACAGCGTGGCACCAACCTTCCCCGCGGGCGAGGCTCTTCCTGAAGGCCTCGAACCGCACCTGCTCTAGGTTGCTCACTTGGCCCCGCAACCGTTCCGCGACGACCTCCCTGTCGGTGACGAACGCCTCGATGCTCATATCTCTTCCGGTCCTGGGCCGAAGCCTGCGAAGCTCGCCGATCGTGGCTGTCAGGGCCCGCATCATCATCGCCTGGAAATCCCACAGCGTCTGGTCACCGTCAAAGAAGAAGATTGCCATAAGGCCATCAAAACAGACCCGTGCCTCCGGCAGGAACTATGTCGCCGAGTGTCCCGTTCAGGGTTCGGCTTACGGACCCCTCACTGATAGTGAGCTGATCCCAAGGCGTTTAATTACGTGACGCTTCGTTTATCCAGGCCATGGTTCGCGCCTTCGCCCATCAGCTTCAGGGCGACGTCCAGGTCGGGCGCGTCAATGATCTAATGACCAGCGGCGCACTCTTTGGTTTCGACGAATGGGCAGTCGGTGAAGACCGGCTCGTTGCCACTCCCGTCGATCACGGTCGAGGCCGTCGGGTCGGCGAGACCGGCGGCGAACACCCAGTAGCCCATGGTGACCAGCTTCTTGTTGAATGCGTTCATCGCGACCGCCTCTTGGGTGGTTCCGGATTCGCTGCAGTAGTCGATGGCGTTGACCAAGTACTGCATGGCTTGATTCTCTCTCAGGCGTAGTTGGGGCGGCCAGTGAGCCGGTAGGTGTGGGCCAGGACTCCGGCCGGGAACGTCCGCGTTTCCACTAGTTCGAGCCCGAAGTCTCTACCCTGCTGCGGGAACAGCCGAAGACCGTCTCCCACAATGACCGGGCACACGATGAGGTTGATCTCGTCGACGAGTTCGCTATCGAGCAGCCA
Source organism: Cryobacterium sp. Hb1 (assembly GCF_004403585.1). Classification (NCBI taxonomy): domain Bacteria; kingdom Bacillati; phylum Actinomycetota; class Actinomycetes; order Micrococcales; family Microbacteriaceae; genus Cryobacterium; species Cryobacterium sp. Hb1. The sequence continues at coordinate 6,725 of NZ_SOHI01000036.1, forward strand.
GCGCGCCAGCACGCCGCTGCCGACGACCAGCAGCTCGCCGTCCGGCTGTGCCTTCAGCTCGCGGATGCTCGCCGCGATATCCCCCGAGATCACCGTCGTGTTCTTCCACGCCGGGTTGGTCAAGGTGTTGGACACGACATATTTCGGGCGAGGATTCATCGCGCTCGAAAACGGGTTCGAATCGTCGGCCTGAGCACCCCAATATCGTGCGAACAGCCCGTACGTCTTGCGACCGAGCAGGAACGCGTCCGCGCGCTGCCACGTTGAAGCTATATATGCGGACGACTCCTGATCGCCGGTCGGGATGGCCCAGCCGCCGCGCGCAAAACCGGGGTCGAGCTCGTCATTGTTGCCGCCGTTTGCCTGCATGACGCCGTCAACGCTGACCTGGATCGAGATCGTGAGATTCATGGTGATGCTCCCTTGTTCCGAGTCACCTCCGCGGGCGGCTTCCCTACTTCAACGAACACGATCGACCCGATCCGACAATTGTTCCTCAAGACCTTCACATTTTTTACACCTGCAGCGTTGGCCGGGGGAGTCGAGAAGCCCCTGGGTCGGATCAGTGTCGAGGACTCTCGACGATCCGCGCTGGGCTGGGCTGGGCTGGGCTGGGCTGGGCTGGGACAACGATTTTTCCCCGCGGCGACCGCCTTACCCAGGAGATAGAAGAACTCACCGCGCAGGAACGTTTGTTGATCGAGACCGACCGAAACAGGACGAGATGTTGAGATACGAGTAGAGACACGTCACACAAGAACCTCTACAACCTGCGCACCGACGGCCGTGCGCCCTCTGGCATTCGAGTCGGCCGGAAGATCCGCTACCGCGTTTCCGACATGCTGCGGTGGCTGGCCTCCACGAGCCGGAACCATCCGCTAGCGGTCGGGAGCGGGCGCGTCGTGTGGGACCGATCCCGACCGGCCAATTCTGCAGGAGTAGCCGTGTCCCGGCTCATCCGCCCGGTAATCCACGATGGCCTGGACGACGGTCGCCGGGGAATCTACCGCGAGGATGTCTGCGCAAGCGGAACCCTGCTAGCGCATAAGAAAATGGTGTCGGTTCGCAGACAGTGCAGTTGCCCTTGTCGAGCTTAAGCGTAAGGTGTTTTTGAGAATGCCACCTACTCCAATGTTCCATTCTGGACTACAGCCCTCCGTCCTTTGGAAGGTCTCCCGGAATACCGGCGATAGCATCCGTTTGTCAGGAAGAGCCGTCAGAGTGCGTGTAAACAGAGGCACCAACGGTAATCATGAAAGGATTCGTCATCATGAAGGTTGTACGATTTTCTGCCCCCAATACTGCCTTGGAGTTCGCCGAGTACGATCTTCCCGACGTTCTGCCCGGACACGTGCTCGTGAAGGTCGCGGCCAGTGGTGTGTGCCACAGCGATGTCATGCCCGCCGCAGGCATGGCTTCGTCCTATCCCCGTGTTCCCGGGCATGAGGTTGCCGGGACCGTCGAGACCCTTGGGGAGGGCGTCTCGCAGTGGTCAGCGGGCCAGCGTGTGGGGGTGGGATGGTTTGGCGGAGCCTGCTTTACATGCACCCCATGCAGGCGCGGGGACTTTGTTTCATGCATCGTGGGAAAGGTCACCGGACTGACCGCGGACGGCGGCTACGCTGAGTATCTGCTCGCCCCCGCCGATGCCCTTGCGGCCGTACCTGACGCTCTCGCATTCACGGATGCGGCTCCGCTGATGTGCGCCGGAGTGACCACGTTCAATGCTTTGCGTAACAGTGGTGCTCGGGCCGGGGATGTCGTCGCTGTCCTGGGACTGGGCGGTCTGGGTCACCTCGGGGTCCAGTTCGCGGCCAAGATGGGTTTCGAGACGGTTGCGATCGCACGCGGCGCCGAGAAGGAAGCATTCGCACGCGACCTTGGCGCCCACCACTACATCGACAGCACCATCAACGATGTCGCGGCGGAATTGAAAAAGCTTGGCGGCGCGCGCGTCGTCTTGGCCACCGTTACCGATGCCCACGCCATGTCTGTAACTGTCCCCGGACTCGAACCGAGGGGACAGCTAATCGTAGTCGGCGTCCCGCAGGAGCCCCTTGCTGTGAGTGCCGTGGACTTGGTGCTCGGTAGTCGTTCCGTAGCCGGGCATGCCTCGGGAACAGCGAAGGATTCAGAGGACACTCTCCGTTTTGCCGCCCTGACCGGCGTTCGCCCGATGATCGAGACCTATCCGCTTGAAAAAGCGGCTGAAGGCTTTGACCGCATGATGTCTGGTGACGCCCGATTCCGCGTGGTCCTAACCGTAGATTAACGAACTGGTAGCCGCTTGTACCGTCGGCCTCGGTGAGGCGGCACCGGCGTTTTTTGGGCCCTACCCGGACTGACTGATCAAAGGTGAAATAGCCGTTGATGTGGGCGATGGATATGGGTGGCTTGTGGATTTGTAGAGTATCCGGCACTGCCTCGCATCCGGGCCGCCCGACCGGTGGTGGGGCCGGCAAACCGGCCCGATGTCCTCGAGCGGGCGCGGATCCTAACGGTGGTGAACTCGACCTCGTTCGTGGACTTGCCGCCGATCCAGATTTACGCGCAGCTGCTCGATAAGGACGTGTATGTACGGAAACATCCTCTATTCATGGCATCCCGCAGGTCGTCCACGCAGACCGGGGCACGTCAATGACGAGCAAGATCGTCGCCGCACTGTTCTCTGACCTAGAAGTGACCAAATCGCACTCCCGACCCGGGGTGAGCAACGACAATCCGTACTCAGAGACATGGTTCAAGACGTTGAAGTTTGCCCCGGTATTCCCTGAAAATTTTGGCACCATGGGCGACGCCCCCAGTTCATGGACACCTTCGTCGAGGGCCGCAACCACGCCCAACGGCATACCGGCATCGGCCTGAACACCCCGCCGATGTCCACTACTGACTCGCCGCCGGCAAAGCCCGTGAACGGTCCAAAACGCTGGCCGCAGCCCGCGCCCGAAACCCGGAACGCTTTGGCATGCACTCCGACCCGCAGATCCTCGCCGCTCCACCGCGGCGTGGATCAACAAGCCCACCAAAGCACAACAAACCGAGCCGAAACTAGCCGCTTAACCTCACGCTGGCCTCATCGATCTTGACAAACTCCGCCCACCCAAGCCCGCGCCATCCGCCTCGAATTCTTCAGCGTCACCGTCGTTCTGGAACCTTTCACAATGACCGGGTGAGGCATTATCCAATCACTATTTTTACGTTAGATGGTCTGCACCAGAATGGATGCCACCACGATCGACGCCGTCGTGACTGTGGTGAAGCCTCCCACCAGCATGGGTGTGATCAGCTCATCGAAAATCGCTTTTTGTTCGTGTTCGTCTCGACCCACGGACCGACTTATTTCCTGACAGAGAATGTAATCGCCTGGAAAGCCAAACAATGCCGTTAAAGCGACGGGGATGCCTTTGAGCGGATCCCATTTTAATATTTTCGAGGCAATCCATCCCCCTCCGATGATGCCAGCTCCGCCGACCCCGAGGATGAGGAGCACGGGCCAAAGTCCCTGAACCATGTCGTTCCACGTGACCGAGCTCATACTCGCAAGAACGACGACAATGACCGTGGCCATCGCGAGACCGAATGCATTTGCTCGTTGCATCGCTTTTGCTGGAAAAATGCCGAGCACGTGGCCGATAATCCCAATCAGAAGTGCCCAGATTCCGTAATTGACGCCGGTGAGGGAACCCAGCCAGCCGAATTGGCTATGCAGGGAACTGGTTTCGGCCGTCTTTCCATACCTGGCTGATCATGCTGCGAAGTGAGGTCAGTTGATCGACGGAGACGAGTTGAGCGTCCAAAACTACGGCGTCTGCCAGGTAGGTGGGGGCCAAGCGTCCGATGGACCCTACCGGGGTGATGAGTTCTCCCGCTACCGAGGTCGTGGCAGAAAGTACCTGTTCGAGGGTCATGCCCGCATTAGCGAGCAAGGCCAGTTCGTCGAGGTTTTCGCCGTGCACGCCGACCCCCGAATCGGTGCCCATGGCGATGCGCACGCCGGCGCTGACTGCCCGCCTGATAGATTCCCGATGAATATCGATGACTTGGTGCGCTTTTGCGATCACCTGCGGCGAGAGGCCGCTGGTTCCCGTAGCCGCTTTGCGAATCACGGCCTCCGGCGCGGCGAGGGTGGGAACGAGGTACGCCTTTTTCTCGAGAAAGAGCGCGATGGCTTCGTCGTCGAGATAGATGCCGTGCTCAATGGTGCGTACGCCCATGCGCAGCGCGTTCTTGATGCCGGCCGCTCCCTGGGCGTGGGCCATTACATATTTGCCCTGCGCCTCGGCCTCTTCCACGATGACGCGAATTTCGGCTTGGGTGAACTGGGAGTGTCGTGGGTCATCGGTGGGGGAGAGTACTCCGCCGGTTGAGCAGATCTTGATTTGATCCGCGCCGGCGCGCAGCATCCGTCGGGTCACCTTGCGTACCTCTTCGACCCCGTCGGCGATACCGCTTGGACGGCCTGGATGGGGCCCCATGGTCGGCGATTCCACGCCGGACGGCTGCCAAAAGTCCGCGTGCCCGCCGGTCTGGGACATGATGCTGATGGCCAGGCGCAGTCGTGGACCCTTGATCAGTCCGCTGTCGACGGCGAGTTTCGTGCCCAGGTCGGCGCCGCCTGCGTCGCGGGCCGAGGTGATTCCAGCCCGCAGGGTGGATTCGAGGTTTCGAACTGATTCGTAAAACTGCAGGGAGAACGGTTCGGTGAATGCCTGAAGCGAGCCCGGATTCGAGGTGGTGGCGTGAATGTGCAGGTCGATCAGGCCCGGCAGCACTGTCTTGCCGCTGCAATCGATCACGGTGGCGTTTGCGAACTCCGGGTCGGATCCGGCGTGCGCGCCAACGGCGGCGATGATATTTCCGGTGAAAACAACATCTGCTGGTTCGGCGAGGAAGCGTTCGCCGTTGAAGACATGGGCGTTTCGAAAAACGGTGGAGGTAACAGTCATCGTGACCTTTCATTGAATGCCGACAGAACGAGCCTTCGAGCCCGGAGCATGTCGAACGCAGAGGCTAAGTAATCTGCCGACAGAGAACAAGGCGAGAGGGGAGTTTCTCGGCAGCATCAGTGCTGACGATCGTCGTCTGGCGCATGAGATCCCCCTCCTTGCCCACACGTGATTGTTCCGTATCCAACGCTCAAAGTAAACGGGGTACCCACAGCAAGGCTGATGCCCACTTCATCGAAAATGATCTTTCAAGCAAAGGCTAGTGTCCGGCGTCGTAAATCCGTGAGTGAAAACCAGATGATGAGTTCTTGCTAAAAAATTGACATTGCAAGGCAGCAGAATTTCGCCTTCATCGTTGATGGCGACTGCGCAGCGGTCGGTTTCACCTGGGTGGGACATTCGTCGTCAGGCGACTTTGACGGCATGGCGTCAAAGTCATAATATGAGTTGGCAACTCACATACTGAGTTCTCAACGATGAGGAGAAACGCTATGGACGACTGGGCAGTAATCGCGGTTACCGCTGGGGTGATTGTCGCGATGGTTGTGTTGATCGTGAAAGTGCACCTGAACCCGGCTGTGGCATTGGTCATCGGTGCCGGTGTGATTGCTCTCGTCGCCAGCGGAAATGTGGCGGAATCGGCGAGTATCGTCACCGGCGGGTTCGGCGAGATCATGGCCGAAATCGGCCTGCTCATTGCGTGGGGCGTGCTCATCGGCGCCATTTTGAGCGAGGCCGGGGCCATCCAACGCCTGGTGGAAGGGCTTTTGCGGGTCTTCGGGGCCCGTCGCGCGCCCTATGCGTTCGCGACGACTCTCGCTGTGGCGCTGCCCTCGATCTATATCGACGTTTTGCTCGTCATGAGCGCACCCTTAGGGCGACGGATGGCGGCACGCCTCGGTCGCACCGGCACCGCGCGGGTTGCCACTGCCATCGCCGTGGGACTCGAATGCGGCATCGTGATGATCGTGCCGGGCGTGGGTGCCCTCGCCCTGGCCGGGCTTCTCGGCGTACCGCTTGGTGTGATGCTGCTTGTCGGCGTGGTGGTCACCGTGCCGACCATCCTGCTTACACTCTTCGTGATGTATTTCGCCTACGACCGCGGTTTCTGGAATCCGGAGCGCGATGAATCCGTGACCTTCATCGACGCGGAGGCAGGTGATGAGGGTGACGATGTGGATGCCCCCCGGCCGGCGACAGGCTATACCTCAGTCATCGCAACGGTCGGCGCCCCGCCCCGCGCGCGGACCCGCGTGCAGCAGTCGACCCGCGAGCCCGCTCTTGGGCTGCTTTTTGGGCCCATGATCGTGTCGCTGCTGTTCGTTGCCACCGGTGCGATTGTGCAGGCAACGGATGCTGACCTCGGCCCGATCGGCATCCTCTTCGAGCCGGTCTTTGCACTGCTGGTCGGGTTGCTCGGCACGAGCCTCGTTGCCCGGCTCACCATCGGCGGCGAACGAGTCGAGAAGGCCGTTTCCCGCGGCTTCCGGGAGTCGGGTCAGATCCTCATTCTCACCGGCGCGGGAGGTTCCCTTGCGGCGGCCGTTGCATCGACGGGCATCGGCGAGATTCTGGGCTCACTGTTCACCACTACGACTGTCGCCCCGCTACTGATTGTTTGGGTCGTCGCCGCAGTGCTTCACATGGCTATCGGATCGGTGTCGATTTCGGCCATCACCGCCGCAGGGTTGCTCGCCTCCGTTATGAGCGAGATCGACGTTGCTCCGGTGCTCGTGGCCCTCGCCGCCGCCGCCGGGTCCCTCTTCGCCGTGCACGTCACCTCGAATACGTTCTGGCTGCTTCAGAGCTCGCTCAACCAGTCCACCCGTGGCACGTTCAAAACCTGCACGCTCGCGGTATCCGTCGCTTCCGTGTTCGCACTCGGGTTTACGATGCTGCTCAGTTTGGTACTGTGATCGCCGAACCGAGAGCTTGGCTCAGACGGGCGCCGGCCGCCACCACCGACGGAGTGAGGCGGGTGACGACATCCGGTGTCATTCGCGAACTCGGGCCGAGCAAGCTCAGGGCCCCGAACAGTGAGCCGCCGTGTTGGAACACCGGCGCCGCCACGCTGCTTACCGACGACGTGCGTTCCCCGACCGTATACGCGCAGCCGTGCTCGCGCACCGTGATCAGGGATCGGCGCAACTCATCGACGTCGACGACCGTTTCTTCCGTCAGGGCAGGTAGCGGATGTCTGAATACCCGGGCCGCGAGCTCGTCGTTCCATGCCAGCAGCACCCGGCCCGAGGATCCGACGTTTACGGGTGATACCTCGCCGAGGGCGATCACCCGTCGTACACTGTGCCGACTCTCGGCCATCGCGACGCACACGCGCAGCTCGCGCGTGGAGATGAACAGGCACGCGGTTTCACCGGTCTCATCTCGCAGGGCGGCGAGCACGGGCTGTGCCAACTCACCCACATCAAGACCGTGGAAAGCGGATGCCGCCCAGGTCGCCATGCGCAGACCGATGCGAAATTGGTCGCCGTGGCGGTCGAGAAACCCGCTCTGCACGAGATTGGCGACCAGGCGTTGTACCGTCGACGCCGGCAGCCCGGTCGCGGTGCGCAGATCGGCCAGCGACCGCTCCGGAGTCGAAAACGTGAACTCGTCGAGGATGGTACTGATTTTCGCCAGCACGAGCAACGGACTGTTCGACGCTACTTTGCCTGCCATTCCGCGAGTTTATCGGTATCCCCAACCACTCATCAAAGGAGAACCCATGTTCGATGCATCACGACAGGACAGCACTGTGTCCCTGGCCGACAACGGGACCGTATCGGAGGCTACGTATTCGCTCGCGCTCATTCCCGGTGACGGCATCGGCGTCGACGTCGTGGCCGCCGCCCTTGTGCCGTTGCAGGCGGTAGCTGACAAGCATGGTTTCGCGGTGCAGCAATCGACCTTCGACTGGTCGTGCGCGCGCTACCTCGAGACCGGATCGATGATGCCCGACGACGGGCTCGAGCAGCTGAGTGGGCACGATGCGGTTCTTCTCGGGGCGGTGGGGTGGCCCGCACAGGTGCCGGACTCGGTATCGCTGCATGGGCTGCTGCTGCCTATCCGTCAAGGATTCGATCTCTTCGTGAATATGCGCCCGCACCTGTTGCTCCCCGGCATTACGGGGCCGTTGCGCAAATCTGAGTTCGATATTCTGGTGATTCGAGAGAATACCGAGGGTGAATACTCCGGTGCGGGCGGACGCGTGCATCAGGGCACCAAGATCGAGGTCGCGGTTGAGACGGCGATTTTCACGAGGGCCGCAGTCGAGCGCATCCTTCGCTATGGGTTCGAGCAGGCGCGCTCGCGCTCGGGTCGACTCGCTTCGGTCACCAAATCGAACGCGCAGAAGCACACGATGGTGTTCTGGGACGACGTGACCGACGAACTCGCCGCCGAGTACCCAGACGTGACCGTCACGCGATACCACATCGATGCCATCGCGGCTCGATTCGTGACCCACCCGGAAACCCTGGACGTTGTCGTGGCGTCCAACCTGTTTGGCGACATTCTCTCCGATATCGGAGCGGCCATTCAGGGCGGACTCGGGTTCGCCGCGTCAGCCAACATCAACCCCGACGGCGGTTTTCCGTCGATGTTCGAACCTGTGCACGGATCGGCGCCCGACATCGCGGGCCAAGGCATCGCCAACCCGATCGCCACCATTTGGAGCGTCTCGCAGATGCTGCAGCACCTGGGGGAGAAGGCGGCCGCAGCCGACCTGCTGCGCGCGCTCGGCACCGTCACGGCCACGCCCGAGCGGCTCACCCCCGACTGCGGCGGCACCGGAACCACCGACACTGTCGCCGCCCAGGTCGCCGCCGCCCTATGACCTGCGCGGCCGCCGGATCGACCTTGTCGAAATCTCGCGGCCGTTCGTGCCTTCACTGCTGACGACCGCGGTATCGGCCTTAAGATGCTCACCGGCGAGGGCGCCGCAATCGACACAACGACTAAGCGGGCGGGAAAGACCGCACTCGCGAGTGCAGTTCCTCCCGCCTGCTCGTCCATGTAGCTTTGTCGAACCCCGGGTTTGGTGAAGGCTCGGTTGGACCCGTCCAGTCCGATCCGCGAGACGATCGAAAGTGTCAGGAAAAGCTATGGCCTCCTCGACGTCATGCAGCGCTCAGACAGCGTAGAGCGTCAGTGGATCCTTCACGCCGAAACCGTTCCGGAGTTCCGCCACGCCCCGAAACGGCTACGCGATCCGCAGCCTCAAGTGAAGAGGCTCACGCCACCTGGACCAACCAACAGTCCCACGACGATGAGCACAATACCCCAAAGAATCTGTCGTCGAAATAGCGCGAAAATGCCTGCAATAACGAGAATTACTGCAATGATCCAGAGAATTGTTGCCATGGTGCTGCTCCATTTCATTCAGCGCCAACGGGCCGTACGCCCATAGCGGTTTTCGATCTGTTGAATCGAACGTACCCCCCTGCTCGGTCTCTGACCACTGTGTTTATCCAAAATGGCGTGGAGGTGAGGCGCTGTCATCATGTGTTAGCGGCCATGCGAAACGACCAAGAGAACCCAAGCACGGTCACGCCCCCGAGGGAATGCCCCTATTGATGTCGAGAGACTTTTTGTTCCGGATTGGGTTGTTGAGTTTTGTCGTCGAGCTATGCGCTGAAGGCGACTTCCAGCAATGCGAATATTTCGTTGGCGACGTGGCGTTTGAGGCAGCGGACGATGTCGCGGTCGGAGAGGCCTTCAGCAGTCCGCCGGGCAATATAGGCCGTACGGGGTTCTTTATGGTGTTTGCGAAGCAGCACGATGCGGTGCACGGCTACGCTGGCCTTCCGGTCACCACCGCGAGAGAGACGGAAGCGCTGCCATGTTCCGGAGGATGCTGGTATCGGTGCGACGCCGCAGAGGGCTGCGAATTGATCCTTGGGAGCAATGTGATGTCGATTGTCAGCGGCGGTGGCGAGCAGGTGGGCGGCAACGAATGGGCCGACTCCGCTTGCGGCCATGAGGGCCGGGTTCTGACGAACGGCGAGGACAGTGAGTTGCTGGTTGATATGGGCAATGTCTGCCGTCAGCGCCTGGTGGCGTTGCGCGAGCCGTTTCGCGGATGCTCGAGCTATCACCTCCGGATTGGTTCCAGGCGCCGGACGTGTGCGCGCGAGAGTGACCGCCAGTTTGGCGCCGTCAAAGCGACGAAAATTCTGTCGGACTGCCTCGGGCGCGCTGACCAACAGTCCGTGGATCTGATTGATGCTCGCGGTGCGTGCCTTGGTGGCTGAGGAGCGTTCCGCGAGCAAGATCCGTATCGATTCGACATCGCCGTCGCATTGTCGGACACGGCGTGATCGAAATGGATATCCCCTCCGAAAATTCCGAGCTCCGTACCGGCTACTGGGGGAGTGGCTTTCTTGAAGGATGTTTCCCAGCGCCTCGCCAGCATTCGCGCTTAGCCTGCGGGGCGAGCGGATTTCAACTCTCCGTCGCCGCGGAAGAGACTTAGACGATGCTGAGAACGATTTTTCCGTGGAACCCATCACGGCTGGCGGTGGTTCGTCGTCTTCAACCTTCGCGATTTCTCCAGGTCACCAAGATTGCTGTTGCTGTGGCGATTGCCTGGTCGCTGTCCCCTTTTCTCCCTGGGGACGCTCAGGAATTGCGGTACTACGCGCCGCTGGGCGCACTTTTGAGCATGCACCCAACGCTTATGCGTTCGCTCCGCAGCGCTTTACAAACCCTCGCTGGGCTGGCCGTCGGAATCGCCCTCGCCGGGGCCGTGCTCCTCCTGAGCGAGCCCAGCGTGTGGACGATTTCGCTGGTCATCGGCCTTGGCTCTCTTATCGGAGGAATGCGGTGGCTTGGTGTCGGCGGGGAACAAGTACCCCTGACCGCTCTTTTCGTTCTCATCATCGGCGGCCCGGAAGCCGATGATTACTCGGCCGGGTATCTTGCCCAAGTCTGTCTGGGAATAATAGTGGGACTTTTGGTCAACCTGCTAATTTTGCCGCCTCTTGTTATCGGCACGGCTGTCGAGCGGTTGACTAGTTTTCGGGGCACCCTCGCCACGCACCTCAGCGATATCGCCGTGGCCTTGGTCGAGAGTTGGCCTCCGGAGCGTGAACTCTGGGCGACCAGAGGCAACGCACTTACCGACGCGGCCCGAGATGTCAGGTCGGCTGTACAGTACGCCGACGAGAGTCGTAAGGGGAACCCTCGCGCTCGGTTCAACCGCAGAAATCTTGTTGCCGACTATGAGGACCTCGCGGCTCTGGAGAACGTCACTTTTCACGTGCGCAACCTGACTGAGGTTTTTGCGGGCATGATCTGGGGTAAACCTATTCCCCTTGAGCTGCCGCCCGAGCTGCGGCCGGTTCTGAGCGATGCCCTGCACGCGGTCGCAGAAACTTTGCGTGCCACGGACGACGGCCCGCCTGATAGCGCACCCTTTGATGCTGCCGTAGTGGCAGTCGAGGCGATTCTGCACGGCATGCAAGAGTTGGGTGCCGGGACGACATCGCTCAGCCCCACGGCCGCGATCGTTATCGATCTGAAGCGCATTTTGGTCGCGCTACGCCCTGGGACCGAGAGGGATTCTGAAGAGTCTCCCTCGCCCGTCGTTTAGCCCATCCCATCGCTTGTTCACGCTGCTGAGGTTCCGTGCACGGGTACCTTCTCGTTCCTGCCGGTGTTGGTGGGACCGTGTTGTCGACCGGGCATTCATCAAGACATGACCTGTCCTTGACATCCACGCACGGCAGAACGATGACGTACGTCACAGTGCTACCCGCACGGTGTACTGCAGGATTAGTTCCTGACAGAACCTGATCAGGCGGCCATCCCAAACACCGCGGGCACTTGATCGAGAGCGTGATCAATGCCGCGCAGCTGGCGTGAATCGTCGCCGTGACTGTCATCCGCTGATGTGGCGGCCAAGCGCAATGCTGATCAACCCGAACGGCGACCCCAGCATTGTCGAGGATTTAGCCGTCATCATGCCTGCGGACACCGTCGACCACGCCAGAATGGTCTTGGCATTCGGCCGGCCCAGTGACACGCACCCAAGATCGTTTTGCGAGGCTGGTCAGCAGAATTGGGGTGAGAGCACGTTCGTGGGCGCTCACCCGCGGCGTACCCAAGCGCGTCGGGCAGTCCCAGGCCTCGGCCAGGCCGACTGCCTGCGCAGCTACCGGACATCCGTCTCGAAGCATTACGGCGGAGCGGCGTAGATCGAACCTTCCAATCGGGCGAATTCGGTCTTCAAGCCCCGGTAAGGAATGGGAGCATGGCGTCCAAGAGGACGTAGCGGCCCACAACCTGTCCAAGGCTGCAGCAATGCATTTTTCGCGGTGAGCGCGATGCCGTGACCACCGATAAAAGAGTTCGGCCGTGGTGTGAGCGCGTCCCGTCGTGCGGGATCGTGACGCGGCGAGACTGTTCAGCTCGTTGATCGCCGCTTGGCAGCGAAGGGCCCACCGGAGCACGATGGCTGCGTCGGTAGTGAACCCCATTCGCGGCCACGAAAACGCGATACTGACCTGCCCGTTTCCGCGCAAAGTATCGGCGGAGTGTGGGTGCATCTTCCTCTTCGTGTCAGGGACGTCGTCGGCAAGAATTAAATTCCACTGGTGACATAGGCTCTTACTTTCGTCGGTCACGATCGGCGCCGCTTTCATTGCTGGTTCTGACGCGCGGTTTGCGCCACACGGACTCGACGCGGGCCAGTTCGTCGTCAGTTGCCATTCGGAACGGTCCGGCGCTTGTCACCTCGACCGAACGCCGGGATTGACCGCGGGTAGCGACAAGACTGGCGACGATCGACACGGTCAAGATAGAGGCTATGACGAGAAGCGATACCGTGGTGGGTATGTAAAAGACTTCGAGCAGCAGCATTTTCACCCCGACCCAGACGAGGAGTACGGCAAGACCGATCTTCAGATAGACGAAGCGGTGCATTAGGTCGGCGAGGAGAAAGTACATCGCCCGGAGCCCGAGGATCGCGAACGCGTTGGCGGTGAAGACGAGGAACGGTTCGGAGGTCACGGCGAATATCGCGGGAATAGAGTCGACGGCGAAGACGATGTCGGTGACCTCGACGAGCACGAGTACTGCGAGCAACGGGGTCGCCAGAAGAATCCCGCCTTTCCTAATGAGGAGGCGCTGTTCGTAAAAGGCATCGGTCATCGGTACGTGCCCGCGGAACCAGGTGTAGGTGCGGGACTTCTCGGGGTCGAAGTTTTGATTCCGGTGACGGAGCATCTGAATGCCCGTGAAGACCAGGAACGCGCCGAAGATGTAGAGCACCCAGCTGAAGTTCTCGATCAGGGCAGCGCCTGCTGCAATGAAGATCCCGCGAAAGACCAGCGCTCCAAGCACACCGAGAAACAAGACGCGGTGTTGAAACTGCGGTGGTACGGCGAATGCGGTGAAGATGATCGCCCAGATGAATACGTTGTCGACCGCGAGTGACTTCTCGATCACGAAGCCAGCGAAGTATTGCTGGCCGAATTCGGCGCCGAATAGCCACCAAATGATTGCGCCGAAGGTGACGCCGGACGCGACCCAGAAGATCGACCATCCCGCGGCTTCCTTCACACCGATGATGTGCGCCGTGCGATGGGCGATGAGGTCGATGGCGAGCATGGCCATGATGACACCAAGAACAGTCAGCCAGGCCCATAGAGGAACGGTCATTGCAGATGCCGCCTTCCGAGATGAGTTCACTCGGAGGTCTGGTCCAGCCTGGTCGGCCAACTCCGCCGAACCCCGATGACGGGATCGAATTGACGACGAAGCTTCTGGGGATTACTCCCCTCCTGGGGGTAGTAAACCAGACTTCAGCAGCAAAGTCGATAGGTTCAGGCCGGATCCACAATCTTTGTGGGCTTCCTCGACACCGTGCGGGTCAGAGGTTTCAGCGTATGCGGCGGTGAGTTCGGGGAAGATGACCCGTCGTCGAGGGTGTCGGTGGGGTTATTCATGGTGGCCAGATCGAGCATTGAGGCGGTGGAGAAGTAGCGGCGTTTCCGGGCTTCCCGTTCGTCGTGCTGCTCGATCAGGATCGATCGGGCTAGGCATAACAGGGCTGCGGGGTCAGGTCCACAGCTGAGCCTGTTCCCTGTCACGGGTCTTAGGGACTCCGAATCGGTCCAGTGGGCGCTGCACGGTGTGTGCTCCAACGCGACTGGACCGATTCCCCAGGCGCTGCGTCGGCTGTGTCGCATGAAGCAGGGTCATTTACCGCAAACGCGAGGCCCGCCGGCGGTATCTGCGGGGAATAGTCATGCACGGGTCCTCTTTCGGCCGAATGCCGCGAACGCGCCAAGTCCAAGGCCAATTGCGGGCAGGACCAGCGCAGCAAGACCCAGACCGAGAGCAACCTCGGCGTCAGACCCTGATGCGCTGGTCACGGGCGATTTGGGCGTGGCAGAGTCCGCGCTCGCACAACGGTAGCCAACCTTCCGCCTCTGCCCGACTTCCAGCCCGGTCAGGCGAGTCCAGTGTCCCATTGTGCTGGGGCCGCTGTTATCGGATTGTTCGTGATGGTATCAACCGCGTCCTCGGGTCCAACCCGATATTGAACCATCATGTCGTGATCCTCATGCACGGTGTTGTGACAGTGAATCATGTACCGGCCACGATGTGGCCCGAACTTCATCAGGAGCTTCACGTTTTCATTCTCGCCGACGTAGACAACGTCTTTCGGACCCTTCTCATGTGCGAATGGAGCCCGACCGTTCCGGCTGAGAATTTGAAAATCAATCAGGTGTAGGTGCATGGGGTGAAACCAGCCGCCGGCGTTGTTGGCAAATTCCCAAACCTCAACCGAGTTCAGTTCTGGATTCGCCAACACCTCACGGAAGTTACTGGCAACGACTTGCTCCCACGTACTGCCGTTCACGGTCCACAAACCGTTATTGCGGTTGACCCGGAAGGAGCGCTGAACCGTCGCTGCGGAAGACTTGAGCGACATGACCTCGCAGGGGGCCAGTTGTACGGGAATCGTGTTCCAGGTGGGATCGTTCGTGTCGACCGTGTCCGGAACGACGTCGAAAGCCATGATCGAGTTCGTGAATTCGTAGTCGACATTGTTTTTATTGGACAGGTTTCGCAACACGATCCGTTGGCCTGGCGTGTATTTACGAAAATCGATGAGGATTTCATAGCGCTCGGCTGGCGCGTGGCGCCAGCTCGCCACGGACTGGGATACCGGCATCAGACCGCCGTCGGTGGCGACCATTGTCACGGGATCGCCCGTGCTGAGGGTCGGACGCAGTGACCGGGAAAGGCAGGCGTTGAGGACGCGGAACCGGTAAACGCGCTTTTTGACTTTCATGACCGGCCACGGCCTGCCGTTGACCATAATCACATCGCCCCAGAGCCCGGAGTGGTCATTACTGTCATAACCAAGTGATCCGTCGACGGCGAACATGGCGTCATTAATGGTCAGGGCCACGTCGAATTCTCCTTGGGGAAGGAGCGCTCGTTCAAGCGGATCATGCATGTGATACTGCGCGGCCAGGCCCGAGTAGACGTTGATCGCGGTGTTATGCACCGCATGATCGTGGTACCACACGGAGCGGGCCGCTTGAAAATTCGGGTACAAGTAGTCCTTGCGAAACCCCGGATTCGTAATGTCGTTTGCATAGCCGTCATATTGCGGCAGCGAGGCCGATCCATGCAGGTGCGTGGACGTGAACAGCGGATGACCATGGATCGGGTGCTTAGCGGGTAACTGATTACGCACCCGCAGCACAGCCTTCGTCCCTTGATCGACGCTGATGGTGGGACCAGGGAAAATACCGTTATACCCAAGAATCGGGGTCTTTAATCGGGGGAGAATAGCGGCACTGGCCGCCATCTCCGCGACGGTGTAATACTGCACGGGCGCCCCATCGACGGGATCAATACCCGTTCGATCCGGTCGCAATATGGGCGCCTGAACGAAAGGTGTTTGAAAGGGCCTGGGTAATTCACTTGGATCAAGAGCGCTCGCAGCTCCTGCTTCCGCCTTCCGCAGGGGGAGTGTCAACAAACCCACTCCTACCGCTCCTACACCACCTAATAACAAAACTTGTCGCCGTGAAATAGTCATGCTGCTAATCCTTTTTTATGCTGTTGGATTAGGCACGGTATAACGCATCGGAGCGGGTGGATATGGATCTTTTCTTACAGAAGTGTGACGTCTGGAGCCGGGAGAAAATCAGGCATTATGGTTATTCTCTGGTGCCAAAAAAATAGCTTCATCATGAAATTTCAATAACCAGGGTGGACCGGATGGTTTCGCCCTGTGCGGCGGTCTGCCTGGCCGGGGACAACAGGCCTTGAGGCTCCAGCCCCGTCACCCCGACGACCACCCGCACCCGGTGGATTACTGGGGAATCCTTCCACGCAACTCCGGTGCAGGCTCGGCCGACATCCAACCGTGACTCACCAATGAGTTCACGCCGATAGCGCACGCCACGCCCCGTCATTAATGACCATAGATACTCCCCGCGGCGTGCGGAGCTCCGTCCTGCTGGTGGAAAGAACAATGACCACTGCGACTCCGAGCAGCACGAGAAGAAACGAACTTACTGCCACCAGCCGGCGACGATGCTATTACCGCCGACCGAGAAGAGAACCAGTATTGCCAACAGTTTCAAGCGGTCAATGCAACGATTGCATAACATTACGAACGTATCGCCCAGGAATTCAGAATTTGTTACATAGTTTGTCAGACGGTCTGCGTGGTGCGAAAGATCAGCGCGCAAGCCACAGCGACGTGAATTAATCCTGTTCCGCGGATGCTGAAACCGTGGCTTCTTAGTCGCAGTGGTCATTGACGTTATCTCGACAGCTATGTGACCGATTTCTTGTCTATCAATTGTCTTGACATCTCCCATTGAGATCACATAGATTTTAAGCGCTGCCCTGGACCTTGTCAGTGGATTCACTCACCACGTCTAGGGAGTCCCTTGTCTACAGTTACTATTCGATCGTTCCGGCCCGCATCGTGACCGACGCCGAGACGGAGCCGCGTTCTCCGGAAAGCAGTATCGGCGGTCATCTGCTACTCGAACGGGTGGCCGCGGGTGACGCACTCGCCTTCGGCTCCTTGTATGACGCCTTCGTCGCCGACACCTATGCAATCTGCCTGAATAAGTGTGCAAACCCGTCACTGGCCGACAAAGCCATGGCAAAAACATGGATCTTCATATGGAGCCATGCCGCCGCACTTAACGACCAGGCGGGTTCAACGAAATTCATCGTGCTATCCGCTACTTGGACCGTCACCTCGCAGGGCGGCAGATACTTCCCCAGCTGATTACCGGATAGTCAGGGTGATGCATTCCTTCCCCATTCTGAGACTTCTCATGCGTCCGGTTGGATTCTGGTGGACCGTGCTGTTGACGGCGATGTTCGAGCGTTCGAGGTGCTCGTACGGCGGCACGGGCCGCTGATACGCATGTACGTGATGCGCATCCTGGGCGCTAAAAGCGAGGTGGACGACGTCGTCCAAGAAACATTCATCACGGCATGGGCGAAACTGCCGAATCTAGAGAGAACCCTGCTGTGGTCAGGACACGGCGTCGGCGCGGCTTATTCGTGGGGGCAACCCGCATAAAGACGGTCCTCGAGTGCTGGGCGCTGCTCACTCTTGCCTACTGTTTAGGTGGCTGTTCAGGCTGTCAGGTGCTTTGCGCGGCCGTGAGCGCCTTGGCCTTGCCCCGGTGAGTAGACACCTCACAAGAGAGAATGTTCTTAGCCTGGCGCAGCCACCGGAGCCCCCGTGTCGATCGTGTGCACCGACGGATGCTGAAGCAGACTGACGGTATCGGTGAGCCGGCCCGAGGCGATGGTGGCGTGTAGCGCCCGCTGCTCATTCGCGTCCGTAAATAACGGAGTTGGCGCTGAGCCCTGCGACGACAAAGTCGACCAGCGCGGCAGTTGATGAGTTCAGGCCTGGGACGCGAATTCGCCGGTACCGGTGGTTGCGTATACTCAGTCGCAGCGACACGGGGTGCCGACTGGATGACGGTCGGCTGAGATGACACCCGTTGAACCTGATCTAGTTCGAACTAGCGAAGGGATGTCACGGAGAATTTCGTGTACCAGAGTGGTGCCGGATCTCGTCCTTTCGCCTTACCTAAGGTGAAGAAAATCATGCAAATAGCAGAACAGATTGTCCTGGTCACCGGCGGTGCACGCGGCTTGGGTACAAGCATCGTGCACGCTTTCGCGGCTCAGGGCGCCCGGGTCGTCATTAACTATCGCAACAGCGCCGCAGCGGCGGAGACCCTGGTTGCCAGCTATGGTCCTGAACACGCTTTTGCTGTGCGGGCCGACGTCACCGACCGAGAACAGGTCGCGGCAATATTCACGCAGGCTCAGGCACATTTCGGGTCCCCTGTTACAACGGTGGTCAATAACGCGTTGGCCGATTTCCGCTTCAACGGCGATGCCCGCTCCGGCGCTGCCGACATCAGTTGGGACGAGTTCGAGGCGCAGTTCTCTGGCAGTGTCCGCGGTGCCCTGAACACGACCCAGCAGGCGCTGGCCGGCATGCGCGAAGCCGGGTTCGGCCGCATTATCAACATCGGCACGAACCTGTTCCAAAACCCGGTGGTGCCGTACCACGACTACACGGCCTCCAAGGCCGCACTGCTCTCATTGACCCGCACCCTTGCCTCAGACCTTGGCCCGCACAACATCGCGGTGAACATGGTCTCCGGCGGACTGTTGCGCACCACGGATGCCAGCGCAGCCACCCCCGAGGACGTGTTCGACTTCATTGCCGCGTCCACCCCGCTACGCAGGGTGACAACCCCCGCCGAATTTGCCGATGCGGTACTTTTTTTTGCTTCCCCCTGGGCGCGGTCGGTCACCGGGCAGAACCTGGTGGTCGACGGCGGCCTGGTGATGAACTAGGGGCGCGTCGGTCATGTCAGCTCCGCGCCAGCTTCACTTCAATGCATTCCTCATGGGTTGTGGCCACCACGGTGCCGCTTGGCGGCGGCCACAGTCGCCCGCAGACCAGTTGGGAGACATCAGTTTCTATGAACGGCTCGCTCAAAGCGCTGAACGTGGTTTCTTTGATGCCGTGTTCTTCGCCGACGGACACGCCGTCGGTGATGTGAGTACCGGCCCGCGGTGGTTTCTTGAGCCGTTGACCGCGATGGCCGCGATGGCGCGGGCGACGAGCCGCATCGGGCTGGTCAGCACCGTCTCGGCGACCTTTTACACGCCGTTCCACGCGGCGCGCATGCTTGCATCGTTGGATCACATCAGTAAGGGGCGCATCGGCTGGAACGTGGTCACCTCCATGTTTGACGCCGAAGCCCGCAACCATGGAATGGACGTGCTGCCCTCCCATGATCAGCGCTACAGCCGAGCAGGGGAGTTCATCGAGGTGGCACTGAAATTGTGGGATTCGTGGGAGGACGATGCTCTGGTCCTAGACCGCGGAGGTCTCTATGCTGACCCGACCCGGGTGCGAGCAATCGGCCACTCCGGCGAACACTTTCGGGTGGACGGTCCGCTGACGGTGCCGCGCCCGCCGCAAGGTCGACCGGTATTGTTCCAGGCCGGCGCCTCCGACCCTGGCCGGGCGCTGGCCGCCCGTTATGCCGAAGGAATCTATGCGGTGGCATATGACCTCGCCAGCGGGCAGGAGTATTACCAAGATGTGAAGAGGCGCATCACCGTAGCCGGCCGCGATCCGGATGCGGTGTTGATCATGCCCGGACTCGTCACTTATGTCGGGTCCACACAGGCGAAGGCGCAGGCGCAGCAAGCGGAGGTCGACGCCCTCCTGCCGACCGAGCAGTCGCTCGCGCAGCTGGGAACGTTCGTGCAACAGGATTGCAGTGCCTGGGACTTGGATGCGCCGGTGCCGCCGCTGCCGCCGCTGGCCGGCTTCACCGGGCCGCAGGGCCGGTATGCGACCATCCTACGAATTATTCAGGCTGAGCAGCCCACGGTCAGGCAGCTACTGGGCCGGCTTGCCGCCGGCGGTGGGCATTGCACCATGGTCGGAACGCCGGAGCAGATCGCCGACCAAATCGAGTTGTGGTTTCATTCCGGTGCCGCAGACGGCTTCAATGTCATGCCGCCGCTGCTGCCGGAATCCTTGGACGAGTTCGTGGACCGGGTGATCCCAGTGTTGCAAAGGCGCGGCCTGTTCCGCACCCGCTATACCGCCGATACCTTGCGTGGGCACTTGGGGCTACAACGCCCCACGGTCGGCGCTGACGTTTAGGGTGCTCTGGACGAGCGGGTTTCCTCGTGCAGGGTCGCCAGGAGTGTGCGTTCGTATTCGGCGAACTCTACTGAGGTGGTCATCGACAGCGCGCGCGGCCGCGGCAGGTCGATGGTCAGGTTCAGCCGCACGGATGCCGGCCGCGCACTGAGAACGACCACCCGGTCGGCGAGGTAGATCGCCTCACGGATGTCGTGGGTGATCAGCACCGCAGTCCAGGCGTTTTGGGACCACACCCCCTGCAACCAGGACTGCATGTCCGTGCGGGTGAGGGAGTCCAGAGCCCCGAAGGGTTCGTCCAGCAGCAGGACATCTCTGCCCTGCACCACGGTGCGCAGCAAGGCCGCGCGCTGGCGCATGCCCCCGGAGAGTTCGAAAGGATGTGAATCTTCAAAACCAGACAGGCCGAAGGCCGCAAAAAGACTGGCCGCTTGTGCTCGGGCGATCTTCTTAGTTTCCCCCGCAACCTCGAGGCCGAGGGAGGTGTTCTCCAGAATGCTGCGCCATGGGAACAACAAATCCTTCTGCGGCATGTAGGCAAAGTGTTCATGTTGACCGGTGACGACATCCCCGTCGACTAGGATCTCGCCGGAACTGGCCGTCTCCAGGCCGGCCATGATGTTGAACATGGTGCTCTTGCCGCATCCGCTCGGACCGATCACGGCAACGAATTCACCCGGCTGCGCCGAGAAGGCGACGTCGTCGAGGACCGACCGTACCTGCCCGTGGCCGAGCGGAAACGACTTGCATATTCCGCGCAGTTCGATCTTCGGGGGTGTTGCCTCAACCATGCCGGCTCCTACGTTCCTTCGAATGCCAAGGGATGATCGCCCGTTCGGCGACATAGGTCAACAGAAACAGGCACACGCTCACGAACGCGGTCACTGCAACGGCAGCCAACACAAGATCGGTGCGAAACGAGTTCTTCATCATCGCCATATAAATGCCCAGGCCTCGCTCGGCGCCGACATACTCGGCAAAAATGGCACCGGTGACGGCGTAGGCGATTCCGATTCGGAGGGCTGTGAAGAACGAGGGAAGCGCCGACGGAAGACGCACGTACACGAACTGCTTCCACCGGTTGGCCCCCATGCTGCGCAGCAGATTGATCGCGTCCCGATCGGTGCGGTTGAAACCGTCAATCAGTCCGACCGTGACCGGAAAGAATGTCACCAGGGCGATGACGATGACTTTGGGCAGCATTCCGAACCCGAACCAGATGACCATCAGCGGCGCGATCGCAATGATGGGTATGGCTTGGGATGCCACCAGCAGTGGTACCAGCGCTCGCCGCAGCCCGGGCGAAAAATCGATCAGGATCGCCAGCGTCCAAGCGACGGTCAGGGAGACGGCGAAGCCGAGAAATGTTTCTTGCAGGGTAGGGAGCGTATTCTCCCAGATCGTGGTGCGCGCCTCCCAGCCCTGCTGAAGAATGCGCTGCGGGGAGGGTAAGATCGCTGGCTGCACTCCGCCGGCCGTTACCGCCACCTGCCAAGTGATCACGAGCGCGGCGAGGATCACGGCAGGAGGCGCGAGCGCCGAGAGTAGCCTCATGCGGGGCGCTGGAGCCGGCTTCACGGTGATGCTATTTTTCACTGAGGTAGCGCTCGGTGAACAATGTCGACGTGTCCAGCGATGCCGTGAGCGGTTTGCCGTCTTCGTCGGCCAAGAGGCCGGCACCGTAGAGGAAATCGGCCAGCTCCTGCCAGGTGTCTGCCGATTGAGTGCCCACTTGACCGTTGGCATCTTTGAGGTAGGAAGCGCTCAGTTCTTTCTGACTTTGGTAAACGAGTTCGGTGTTTTCGAAGGCGCCGGGATTGGCCTCGATCAAAATCTTCGCCGCGGCATCTGGATTATCGGCGGCGTACTGGTAGCCCTGTTGCAGGGCCTGAACGAACTGAGCAGTGGCGGCGGGGTGCTTGGCCGTCCAGGCCCGGTTTGCCTCGACGATCACCGAGTATTGGTCCGGTACGCCATAGTCCTGCAGAGCGAAGAACTTCATCGGGGTGCCACGAAGAGCGGCATCGATACCCTCCCAGGTGGTGAATGCCGAGGTGAAGTCAACTTTGCCGGCATAGAGGGCCTCATAGGCGGAGGTGCCCAGCGTGATTTTCTTGAACTCGCCCGTTCCACCATCGTTCTTGATCACGTCCGAAGCCTCGGTGGGAAAAGTTGCGCTGGGATCTGCCATGCCGAGGGTCTTGCCGTCGAGGTCCTTGGGGCTGCGAATGTCGTCGCGGCTGGCCAGGACCCCGATCGCCGTAGCGTCGTGCTGCAGCACCGACATCACCGAGATGTTACGCACACCCGCTGCCGCCGCGAAGGTGGCCGCGTGCTGGAAGCTGATACCGAAGTCAGCTGAACCGGCGTTGATGAGTGCGTCGGGGGATGACTGGCTGTAGGGAAGCACCCTCACCTCAAGCCCCGCTTGCGTGAAGTAGCCCTTCTCAAGAGCGACATACAGCCCGGTGTGATTGGTATTCGGTGTCCAGTCCAAGGCGAAGGCCACCGGAGTCAACGCGGTAGACGAGTCGGTGCCTGTCGCCGAATCTGAGGCGCAGCCGCTCAGAGCTGTCGCCGCGGCAAGAGCCAGCGCGACGACCGTCACCCACCGCGACGGCGCACTTTTGGATAGAGATAGTTGCATTGTCGTGCCCTCCTTGATTGCAGAAATATCAGGGCACGGGATGTGAGAAAATTGCCTCCCTGCGCTGGCATGATCCAGATCAGGTTCGACGGTCGAAGATTGATAATCTTCCTCTCAGCCCGGCTCACCGGACTCCCGTGTTCAAAATGAGTGTAACCAAGAAACAGCCACGCCTGGACGAACCGTGTGTCGGTTCACACCTAACGCGTGCGTACCAAGTCTTCGAACATGACCACCACGACTCCGACGAGGTCATCACCAGAACTTCGATCAGTCGCAGTGATGTCCGCTACTGTGCCGATCCTGCTGCCGTGGCCGCCGGTACCTCGATCAGGCGCCCGGATGCGACGTCGTAGATATAGCCATGGATCGGGATGTTTCGCGGTACGAGCGGGTGCGCTTTGATTCGTTCGACATCCTCCAGCACGCTGGACGCTTGGTCTGAGATGGTCAGCCAGTCAATGTACTTCCCCTCGGCGGAGCCCGGGCCGGTGCCGACGTCGTAAAACCCTCCCTCTCCCAAGGCTGCTGTTTCCAAACTGTTGGCCAGGAGGCCCCGGATGACGTCGTCGGTGAAGAATTCCATTCCACAGTTGGTGTGGTGAATGACGAACCACTCTTTGGTACCGAGCAGCTTGTATGAAATGACGAGGGAGCGTATGGCATCGTCAGAGGCGCGCCCGCCGGCGTTGCGGATCACGTGTGCGTCGCCCTCGCTCAAACCCGCGTACTGGGCAGGGTCGAGGCGGGCGTCCATGCAGGTGAGGATGGCGAAGCCGCGCGCTGGCGGCAATGCGAGTGTGGACTTCTCACCGAATGATCGAGCGTAGGCGTCATTAGCTTTTTTGATTTCCTCGAGCACGGTCACGGATGCATCCTCCAGAGTCGAAAAAAGACGAGCCTGGCTGGCCGACTTTTGTCGATCGTACTTAGCGAACCTACGAGCAAAACGGATGTTTCGAAATATTCCACTCACACCCTGCTCTCGGCCTTCGTGGACGATAGATCTACTCGACCGCGCGAGCCAGGCAGGAGGACGCTGTCACAAGGGTTCCGCTATCCGATACGAGCAAAGCGGGACCGTCAATCGCGGGCGAGGCACAGCAGGGTATCGAGCAGCACGTTCGCGCCGTTCTCCACGTCGATCCAGGCAGTGTTCTCCTCGGGGCAGTGGCTGCGGCCATCGATGCTCGGCACGAAGATCATGCCCGTCGGCGCCAGCTGCGCCATGTTTTGCGAGTCATGGCCGGCCCCGGACGGCAGCGAGCTGTACAACAACCCGCGCGCGACGGCCGCGGTGGCGATGGTTGCCTGGATGTTGGCGTCGAGCTGGACCGGCGGGATCGTGACCTCAAAATCGAACTCCACTGCCACCCCGTAGCGCAGGGCGATCTCCCGGGCCGCATCCACGATGGTTGTCTGCAACGTGTCCACCAGATCCGCCTCCGCTTCCCGGAAATCCACCGTGACCCGGGCCAGCCCGGGGATCACGTTGGCGCTCCCCGGCTCGACCGTCACGATGCCCGAGGTGACGACGGCGCGCTCGCTGACGCTTGAAGCCACTGCGGGCAACGCCACGAGCAGCGCGCCGGCGGCAGTGAGGGCGTCGCGGCGCCGGTCCATCGGGGTGGTCCCGGCATGGTCGGCCCGGCCCCGGAACGACACCACGCCGCCGCCGAGCGCCACGATGCCGGTGACCACGCCGATGTCGTGCCCGAGCTGCTCGAGCATCGGTCCCTGCTCGATGTGCAGCTCCACCGTGGCGTGCAGCGCGGCGGGGTCTAACTTGGTCGCCGTGGCCGCGTCGAGGTCTCCGCCGGCGGCTGCGAATGTGTCGGCGAACCGGTCGCCGTCCCGACCGGTGAGCGACTCCAGCTCGGTGCGGGAAAATCCTCGCGCGAGTGCGCTCGACCCGAACAGGTGGGCATAGTTGCCCTCCTCGTCGGTGAACATGACCGCCCGCACTGGTCGGTCCAGAGCTGGGCGTTCCTCTTGGATGCGGCGCAGGCATTCCAGCGCGGCGAGCACGCCGAGCGCCCCATCGAATGCGCCCCCGTTGGGCACGGTGTCGATGTGCGACCCGGACCACACGGCGGGCCGGCCGGCAGTGTGGTCGTCATAGTCGGGCGATACGACGATGTTGCCGATGCCGTCTGCTTCCGCGCTGAGACCGGCCTCGGCGCAGCGCCCCAGCAACCAGGCGCGGGCCTCGCCGTCCGCAGCCGAGAAGGACGTGCGATCCAGGCCACCGCCCGGCCCGCGGCCGATGCTGCCGATGGCCTCGAGGTCAGCGACCAGCCGGGGTCCGTTGACCGAGAGTCGGGCTGCTGCGGTGTTCATGCGGCGCCGCCCGGCGTGCCGACCCGCGACAGGACTGCGGTGAGGGCGGCGGTGAGCCCGGCCGCCAAGGCCGGCTCGGAGTCGGGGGCGAACTGCGGGGAGTGGTTGCCGGCGACGGAATCGGTTGCGGCGATGGTCTGCTGGGAATAGCCGCCGAACATCCAATACACCGAGGGCACGCCGATGGCCTCGGCGAGCAGTCCGAAGTCCTCACTGCCCATCACCGGCGGCACCTCGATGACGCAGTTCGTTCCGAGGGCGCCGCCGAGCTCAGCGATCAGCTGTTGGGTCGCCGCCGGGTCGTTGTAGCAGCGGGGAAATGTGGAGAGCACCTCGATCACAGGTTCGGGGGCTCCGGATGCCTGTGCTTCGGCCGCGATGATGCGGCGCAGCGAGTGCAGTACGCGGGTGCGCACCTCGACGTCAAAGGTGCGCACGTTGACGGTGAACTCGGCAGTGGCGGGGATGATGTTTTCCTTGAGTCCGCCGTGGAAGGTGCCGACCGTGACCACGGCGGCCTTCATCGGGTGCACCTCGCGCGACACGATGGTCTGCAGACGCACGATCATGTGAGCACCGAGCACGATCGGGTCGATCGACTGATCGGGCTGGGAGCCATGGGCCTGGCGGCCATGCACGGTCACCTTCCAGGAATCGGCCATGGCCATCGCCACACCGCTGCTGATGTCGACGGTGCCGGCAAGGCCGGGCCATACGTGCTGGCCATAGACGATCTCGGGGCGGGGGGCGCGGTCCCACAGTCCGTCGGCGAGCATGGCTACCGCTCCCGCCCCGGTCTCTTCCCCGGGCTGGAAGATGAACACGACGGTGCCTGCCCAAGCGGACGGGTGGGTAACGAGGTGCTCGGCCAGTGTCAGCGCGACTGTCATGTGAGTGTCGTGGCCACACCCGTGCATCATAGGCACGTCGGTGCCGTCGGCCAGGGTGCCGCGGGCGGTGCTCGCGTAGTCGAGTCCGGTCTCTTCCTGGATCGGCAGGCCGTCGGTGTCGGCGCGGTAGGCGACCGTGGGACCGGCGCCGTTGCGCAGGATACCGACGACGCCGGTTCCGCCGCAGCGGAAGGTCTCGAGTCCGAGGTCGTCAAGGCGCCGGGTGAGGAACGCACAGGTCTCGGTCTCCTGCATGGACAGTTCCGGATGCGCGTGCAGGTGCCGGTACAGCTCCTGCATTGTGCGGGTCGTGGTGTCATCAGTCGGAATTACGGTCACGGTCATGAGATCTCTTTCGTGGAGTCGGAACGGGGTTTGCTGCGCAGGAACCAGGCCAGCACGGCGGTGGTGACGACGGTGATTCCGGTGGCGAGGTTTGCGATGGTGGGGATAGCGGGCACGAGCACGAAGAAGACGAACCCGGCTGTGCCGATGGCGATAAGCGTGACGCGAGGTTGTTTCAAGGACACTACGAGCTGCACGATGACCCCGCCGATGATGCTGGGAAAGATGTACAGGCGCGCAACGTCGGTGACGTCGGCTGGCACGATATTGACAAGCCAGGAACCCAGTAGGCCGACGAACACCAGCATGAAGAACACGTGCACCATTGCCGCGCCGCAGATGGCCATCAGGGCTGAGAATTCGCCGCGCTTGGTGCCGGCCTTAGCGCCGATGGCCGCCTGGGCGACCAGAGCAGAGGGAAGCAGCTTGTTGGCGATGTTACCGATCATGAACGCCTGGTACATCGCCGCCGGGCCAAGGATCGGGTAGTAGGTGATCGGTTCGACCACCCACAGCACCGAGAACACCGCGGCAACGGCCAGAAAAGCGATCCAGACCTGTGTCTGCGTGATGCCAAGGTCGGCGAACAGCACCAGGTAGAGCGGCGCGGCGAGCGACATGACCAATGCGGCGATCATGGTGAGCCGACCCCAGCGGCTCGTCGTGCGGTCGAAGGTCGCCAAAACGGCGGACGGCGTGGAGATCACTGTTGTGGAGGACATGCTGGCCTTTCTTGAGGTTGGAGTCAGGCGCCCGGCATGAGGCCGGTGGTGTGCAGGGTGTATGCGACGAAGAGCCCGATCACGATGGAAAAACCAAGACCCCATTCGCGCAGCCAAGCCACGTTGAAACGGTGCGCCAGGAACAGGCACATCCCCATCACCGCGGCCGAGGTGAGAACGGTCAGGATGTGCACGGGAGTTTTGCGGAGCTCTCCGATACCGAGGCTCGCGAACGCTCCGAGGAGAGCCGCAGCGGGAATGATGGCCATCAGGGCGGGGTTCACGCTGCGCAGCCGAGAGTCGCCGCGTCTGAGCAGCGGGGTCAGCACCAGTGTTGCGATCATCCACATGGCGCCGGAGAGACTCATCGCCATAAATGCGACGGCGAACACGCTCTGGGTGTAACTCGCGTCGCCAAGGGCTGCTCCCATGGTGGTGGCGGCAATACTGGCCGAGGCAGTCTCGGTGGCAGCCGACCCGACCAGACCGACGCGCACCAGCACAGCCGGGGTTCCGAACAGGCTGAGCAGGGCCACGCTGACGAGCACTACCGCCAGGGAGGGGCCAATGGCGGCCACGGCGCCGGCGCGGAAAGAGGTTTTCAGCTCGGCCGAGCTGATGCCGGCCGCCGGCGCGGCGATCCGGGCCGCACGTACGTACACGACCGTTTGCAGGATGATGGCGGCGAACACGCCGACAGCTAAAAGCCACAGGATTGGCAGGTTGGCGATGGCGAGGATGTCGGTTGAGCCAGGGTCACCGGGCAGAGACGTGATCATAAGTGCTCCAGAGCTGGAATGCGGGTGGGGCGGTGCGTGATGATAGGTTCGGCGCTAAGGAACTCCTTGTATTGTCAAGGAACGGCGTACGAGCAGAGGTGGATTGTGCGGCTACTGGATCCCCTGGAGCGGCGGATCGCGGCCGCGCTGCAGTTCGACGGGCGCAGATCTTGGAGCCAAATCGCCGACGTGCTCGGCGAACCGGAACGCACTGTCGCCCGCCGAGGCTGTGAACTGATCGAAGCCCGACTGGTGCAGGTTGCCGGACTCCGCCCACAATCCACATCGGTGATCATCCGCGTGCAGACCGCGCCGGGCACCACTCGCGCGACTGCGAACGCACTGGCGCAGCGTCGGGATTCGACCTTCTCGTACACGATGACCGGCGGCGTGGATTGTGTCGCCGAAGTGCTGACCGAGGCCGATCTGATGCCGGCGCTGCTCACGGACGAGATCCCCGGGACGGTCGGCTTGGTGCGCGCAGTCAGCTACCCCGTGATGCACTACTTCCGCACCATCCGCGGCTGGCAGCCTGACTTGCTGACGGAGGTCGAAGCGGATGCTTTGCGGGCCGGTGTAACGACGGACACGTGGAGTCTGCAGGAGCCGCAGCGGCTGAGCCGGGTCGACAACGAGATCGTGGAGGCGCTTTGCCAAGACGGTCGGGTGTCCTGCGAACGGTTGGCCCGCCTGACTGGTGTGTCCAACGCCACGGCCCGCCGCCGCACGGAATGGCTGCTGCAGAACAACCATGTTTACATTCGGGCGGTCGTTGAACCGGCGAGTGTCGGGCTTCCGGTCGAAGCGTTTTTGTGGATCCGCAGCGACCCGAAGAACGTCGAGGCGGTCGGCCGAGACCTCGCGGCCTCGCCGCTGGTGAGGTACGCAGCCGCGGTCGCCGGCGACTACCAGATCGTCGCGAATGTCACCGCGAAAGACCAAGCCGCTCTCTATGCCTGCGTGACGTCCGCGCCCTGGGTTGCTCACACCAAATCGATTGATGTCAGTCTGCTGCTCGAGGCTTTCAAACGTGGCGGACGAGTGCTGCAGCCCGCGCGTATCTGAACGCCTCCGACGCATCTCAGCTACCGGTGTTCCGCAGATCGGGAGCCTGCCACGCATACCGCGTGGCCTGTTCGAAGCAGTAGCCCACCCGCAGCAGCTCGACGTCCTGCCCGTGGTCCATGACCAGCTGCAATCCGACCGGCAGACCGGACTCGCTGAAGCCCGCTGGCACGCAAAGCGCGGGAAGCCCGGTCGCAGAAACGATGCAGGCGGAGCGCATCCACTCGAGGTAGTTGTCAAACGGCACGCCGTCGATCGCGGTCGGATACCGCAGGGCGGCATCGAAGGGAAGCAGCTGGGCAGCCGGACTCGCGAAGACGTCGTAGCGGGCGAAGAAGACGCGGGTCTTCTGCGCCAACCGGGTGCGGGCCAGCGCGGCCGAGACGACGTCGGCTCCGTTCAGAGCAAGGCCGCGCTCGACATTCCAGCGCACCTCGGGTTTGATTTTGTCGCTATGCCGGGCCACGAGATCGCCATAGGACAGGGCAAAGTCGAACGCGCGCACTGTGCTGAACACCTCGTCGGCGTCACGCAGGTCAGGGGCGGCCTGCTCCACCGTCGCGCCGAGGTCTTCGAACACCTGCAGCTGCTGGTGCAGCACGCGCAGAACCTCTTTCTGCACCGGAATGCCCAGACCGAAATCGTCGGACCAGCCGATGACGAGCCCGGTGAGATCGCGCTGCAGCGGCTCCAGAAACCGGCGTGCCGGCACCGGGTTGGGGTACGGTGTGTCGGCGTCTGGCCCGGCAAGCACCGACATGGCCAGGGCAATGTCGGTAACCTCCCGGGCCAGCGGACCGCTGCGAGAGAGCCAGCTCCAGGCGTTGAGGCTCGGCTGCAGGGGGATCACACCGAGCGACGGCCGGAATCCCACCACATTGCAGAAGGAGGCGGGAATGCGTAGCGAGCCGCCCATGTCGCTGCCGTCGCTAATGGTCTGGATGCGCGCGGCCAGAGCGGCGGCGGCCCCTCCGCTACTGCCGCCCGCGCTGAGCGAGGGGTCGTACGGGTTGGTGGTCGTTCCGAAAACCTCGTTGAACGTGTGTGACCCGGCTGCGAACTCCGGCACGTTGGACTTTCCGGTGGTGACGACGCCAGCGGCCTTGAACCGTTCGATAATCAGATCGTCGTGGTCGGGAACGTGATCGGCGAACAGCGGTGACCCGAAGGTCGTGCGCAGGCCGGCGGTGGAATGAGTGTCCTTATGCGTCATTGGAACGCCGTGCAGTGGAGGCAGATCATCGCCGCTCAGGGTGCGGGCGTCGGCGGCCACCGCGAGGTGACGGGCCGCCTCACGGTCCTGGGTGATGATGGCGTTGATGCGAGGGTTGACCCGGTCGATCTGGACGAGGTGCGCGTCAAGGGCTTCGTTGGCCGAGATCTCGCGTCGGCGAATGGCCCGAGCAAGCGCGGATGCTGACAGCTCGGTGATCTGGTCGTTCACGGTTTATCCCCTGCCTGGCCGGTAGACCGGATATCCCGGGTGCGTAGAAGTCTCGTGGTCGGCAGCCGGAATAGTGAACGGAAGTCCGTGAATACGGCCGATTAGACGGAGATAGCCACGTTTTTGACCGATTTCGTCATCAAGGGGTCGGCCGGGTCAGGTGTGGAACACCCGCTGCTGTATCTTGTCGAGGCGCTCAGACGGAAAAAGTCCGGCAGGGACGATTCTTAGAAGGTCCTGTGACGCCAGGGGTGACTCTAGAGGATGAGCACGAATCTCCGACCACACCGCGCCACTCGACGCGGTGGCCCTCGGTCTTGACTGGCTATTCAGGCCAGCCGTGGGGGCGGTTCTTGTTCTGCTGGCAGCCCTGTCGGTGCTGGTCGCGACCCGGCGACCCGGCGCGGCGATCCACTTCCTGCTCATGGTGCTGATTCCTACCTTGGGCGCCGACGCGATCAAGCTGCTCGTGCACCGGGCACGGCCTGATATCCCGTCACTCCCGCACATCTTGCTGCTCGAACCGGGCGAACTCAGCTATCCGAGCGGTCACACCAGCTTGGCCGCCTGCTTCCTGGTTGGCATCGTCATCGTCACGGCCGGTCACCGGCGGCATCCGTTTGTAATGGGAGCGGCTGCAATCGTGGTGCTCGCCACGGCAGCATCCCGAGTGCATATGGGGGTGCACTATCCGTCTGATGTGGCCGTGTCGATCGTGTACTCGATCGCTGCCGTGGCGTACTTCGTCTTCCACCTCAACGCTGTGCTCGCCTTCTGGATCGCCGACATCCTGACCCGTCCGCTGGGCGCATCCACCGGCGACCTTCTTTCCCAGCCCGTCACCGACGGGGGCTGGGGCTGGGGACAACGGGAACCAGCGTGCTCTTTCTGGCCGTGATCCTCGTTCTGGTGATCGCGCTGACCCGCCGCGCCCGCACCACGGATGCACGTCTGACGGCCACGGTCTAATCACCGCGTGCGACAGCGGATGCTCGGCCTGTCTTCAGATGATTCAAAGAAAGTCCTTGCAGCATGAACACCATGACCGTTACCGCACTGCCCACCTCCGGATTGCTGGATCCGCAGTCGGTGATCGCCAGCGCCGGCGTCTGGGGCCTCGTCGTGGTCTGCGCGATCGTGTTCGTGGAGACCGGCCTACTCGTTGGGTTCTTCCTGCCCGGCGACACACTGCTGTTCTTCACCGGCGTGCTCACCTTCAGCGGGGTGATCAGCCAGCCGCTCTGGGTCGTCATCCCGGCGATTGCGCTGTCGGCCGCGCTGGGCGACCAGCTCGGCTACACCATCGGACGCACGACGGGCCGGCGCATCTTCGACCGCCGCGATTCCGGCCTGTTCAGCCGCAAAAGTGTGACGCGAACGCAGGAATTCTTTGAGCGGTTCGGGCCGGCGGCCGTCACGATCGCCCGCTTCGTGCCGGTCATTCGTACTTTTGCTCCCGTCGCCGCCGGCGTGGGCAAGATGCCCAGGCGGGTGTTCACGATGTTCAATATCCTCGGTGCTGCGCTGTGGACGACCGGGGTCGTGCTCCTGGGGTTTGGGCTGGCTCATATTCCGGGCGTCGCCGATTTTGCCGCACGCTACATCGATCTCGTGCTGATCGGAATCGTCGTGCTCTCCGTGGTGCCCGTTGTCATCAGGACAGTCGTCACACGTCGTCAGAATTCTCGCGTGTGACCACCGTGGTGCGCGGGGCACTGCGCGGTCAAAGCGCGGGGTGACAGAATTGAGCGAAGAGGCGATACGCATTTCGGTGGCCCTGTGTAGAGAAGGAAAAACCATGGCGACAATTGAGCTGCTCCACATTGCCGGCTGCCCGAACTCGGAGCTGACCCGCGTTCGGCTGCAGCGCGCCGTCGACAACGCGATGCCCTCGAACACACTGATCACATCCACTTTGGTCGATTCTGCCGAGACGGCCGCACAGGTCCCGTTCGCTGGATCGCCGACGATCCTCGTCGACGGTGTCGATCTCTTCCCAACGGATGGCCGCACCACCGACCTCGCCTGCCGGATCTACCTCACACCGAACGGCCTGGCCGGATCTCCAACCCAGCAACAAATCGAAGCTGCGCTCGCGGCCCATGGATGACGCTTCAGACCGCGCCTGTCCTTGCGGCGGTCACATCTATCCGCGCTGCCGGCTGCACGCGTGAGTGACACGCTCGGTACGGCGGAGATCAATGACGTGCAGACGGTTGACCGTGCGGACACTTATCCTGCACGGCGCCCTCGGCACGTGGTCGCCGTTCGAAATTTGGAAAAGCCGCAGGGCCTGATGCTCTAGGGAACGGCTCGCCCTCCGAAGAGCATCTTCCGTAAGCCGAACGCCGGTCATCGCTTACCGAAATCAACTTTCATTCGTCTGCCGTATTAGAAATTAACGTTCAGAGTTCACCTTGGGGGCGAGGCGCGTTCACACCGCCTCCCTAACGTCGCAGTTATGACCGAAACAACAATTCCCGCGCTGGCAACATCGTTCAATCCGGGGTCCATCCACACGCCAGAACGTATCCGCGCCAGACTGATCGATTTCAGCCCAGCCGAGCGGCGCGTGGCTGATGCGGTCCTGCGGGACCCTTTTGGCGTCATCCACCTATCGGTAAGTGAGCTGGCCGCGAGCGCCGACACCAGCCCCGCGACGGTCATACGATTCTGCGCGACTCTGGGGCTGCGCGGCTTTCAGGAACTCAAAATCACGCTCGCCAGCGAGTCGATACCGAGCGAACGTCGCGTTCTCGGCGAAATCCAGCCGGGTGATGGGGTCGCCGAAATCACGCTCAAGGTCATGGACACAACTGCCAGAGCAGTTGGTCAGGCCGCGCAGACTCTCGATCTGAGCGTGCTCGAAGCGATCGCCGAGCAGATAGTTGGCGCCCGCCGTGTTCTCTTTGGAGCGGTTGGTACGTCTGCGCCGCTGGCAGTGGACACTGCCTATCGCCTCACCCAGATCGGCATTGACGCTACATTTGCCCTCGACGTGCACACTCAGCATGTCAGCGCACGGATGCTTCGAATCGGTGACGTTTTCTTTGCCATCAGCCACACAGGCTCGACCTTTGAAACACTCGCCACCACCCGCGCAGCGAAACTTTCCGGCGCGACTACCGTCGCCCTGACCAGCTTCTCGCATTCTCCGTTGACTGAGGTGGCAGACCTCAGCCTTGTTGCGGGGAGCGCCGAAACTGCTTACCGCGTTGAGTCGATGTCGAGTCGGATCGTGCACTTCGCCGTGCTGGACGCTCTCTTTGTCACCCTGGCACTGCGCAGCAGTACCAGCTCAGCACACTTGGCCATGACCGAGGATGTGCTGATCGAGCACCGTATATAGCTCCGTCCAATCTTGGAGAGCCTTACCTGCCAACTCGACCCGAAGCCTGAACAGCCCAAATCACAATATGTAAAGGATCTACCGTGCACGGAATTGTCGCCTACAGCTCGGGCCAACCGGCCGAGGGCATTGCCGTTACCAATGGCCATCACGTTACCCAGACCGACGCCTCCGGCCTATTCGCCCTGCCCGATGAAGGTTCCTTCGTCGTCATCACCCGGCCAACGGGCCATACCGCGACACCGTGGTGGTACCCGGTTCCGGCAAACCACGAAACCCAGATTCGTTTCGAACTCCTGTCGATGCCGCAGTCTCTTCCGTACGAGTTTGTGCACCTCACGGACACTCATATGACGGTCCCGCAGGACGCGACGGAAGCGGATGACACTCGCTCAGGCCTCTACCGCGAAGGAAGCCTTCCCGGCCAAGTCCGTGATTTCCTCACCCGGCTACCGGAGTACGCCCCGAACGCGCAGAGTATCTTCGTTACGGGTGACCTCGTCGACCACGGCGTTACTGAGGAATACGAAGCGTACGTTGACGTGCTGACGTCGAGCCCGGTACCCGTGCACCTCATTCCCGGAAACCACGACCATATGAACGGGCGCCACGGCGCCATCATCAGCCGCAATAATTATCTCACCAATGATGGAACGCCCGAGCTGTATGAACGCTACTTCGGGCCACGTTGGTATAGCTTCGATGTCGCGGGGCTGCATGTGGTCACACTCGATTGGCACACCCATGAGCTCGGTATCGACCACGAGGTGCAGAACGCCTGGGTGCGGGCAGACCTTCAGCTTCGGCCAGAGGGCAGCCCATGGATTTTACTGTTCCATGACCAGCCGAATTTCTCCATCATCGAGCAGCTGCCGTGGTTGCCCAAGGCAACCTTTTCGGGCCATTGGCACACGTCGAGAGTCGTCGAGGTTGACGGTACCCTGCACGTAAACAGCCCCACCACGTTCTTCGCAAGCCTCGACTACAGTCCGCCGGCCTACCGTCTTGTCACCTGGGACGGCGAGAACATCACGTTAAAGACGCAGACGCTGCTGACCGTTCCCGTCCCCGACGTCCTCGGCGATGTAGCTACGTCGACTTTTGCGGCAACGAGCACGCCGTCGAACAATTCGGCCGTGCTCTGGCGGGCCGAACTCGGTGGCGCCGGCCATCGGCAGCGTGCATCCGTTGACGGCGACCTCGTTCTCGCTGGCGGCCAGATCGAGGATCGTGCGGCCGGGACAGTGGAGGCCTTCGATCTGGCCACCGGGGCGCTGGTCTGGCAAGCACACACGGCTTCGGCAGTGAAGACGACGCCTGCCGCCACTTTGAACGTTGTCGTGGCTGCTGAAGTGAGCGGCGACCTGACCGGGTTTGATCGCACCACCGGAGAGGTCATCTGGACCTTGAAATCGAGCGATCCGCTTCGCCGGTTCGCCTGGGGCAGCCCAACGGTTGCCAACGGAGTGGTCTACCTCGGCGACCAGTCCGACTTGCGAGCCGTGGACATCCGCACCGGAGAAGTAATCTGGCGTCGCACCGACCTTTCGCCGCATCACAACCTCGTGAACCACTCAGCCCCGCTGCTGATCGATGATCTGTTGGTCATGGGATTCTGGCCCACGCCCGAGCATCCAATAGGTCTGAACGCTCAAACGGGCGAGTCGGTGTGGAACCGGGCCGGCTGGGACGGCACGGATCCCTTCCTTGCGCTCAAGCGGATGCTCATCATGGGCACGGCCAGCTACGATCCACAAACTGACACGGTAATTATGCCGGCGTTTGGCAGCACCGCGCGCGTGAATCGGGCCACAGGCGCAACGATGTGGACGCAGCCGCACCAGGGCGGATTCAGTCCGGCTACGCCGGTCATCACGGATGCGGGATACATCATTACGGTCACGGGGCATGGGCTGCAGCTGCTCCAGCGCGAAACTGGCGACACGTTATGGGACCTGCCGATCGCAGGTTCCGCCCCCTTCCCGATGGCGTCCTATACAAAAATCCCGCACCCCGTTATCGCAGCACCAATCCTGGTCGAGCAGCACTTGGTACTGCCCGGACTTGACGGCATCGTGCGGCGGATCGACCTTGAAGGCAAGCTGATCGGGCAGACTCAACTCGCGTCACCGATCGCCGCAGGTCTCGTGGACGCAGGTGACCGGCTCATTGCTGTTGGCGTCGACGGCAACGTGCTTGCTTTGTCAAAGGACATTGCGTTATGACGACTCTCCTGCGCGACGAGAAAATTGTCATCGCTGCTCGCCTCCCTGCACAGCCGTTGCGGCGTTCACGTACGAATCTTGTTCCCGCACTATTTCTTCTGCCAGCCGGAATCGGTATCGGTACATTTGTTATCGTTCCTGCCGTGTTGTCGCTCGCGGCGAGTTTCTTCTCGGTGCCGCTGACCGGCGGCGCGTGGACCTGGGTGGGCCTGGCCAACTACGAACATGTCCTCACCGATGCTGCCGTACTGCAGGCCATCGGAAACACCCTCGTGTATTCCGTGATCACGATCGTGCCCAGCCTCGGGATCGGTCTGTGCCTAGCGCTGC
This sequence comes from Cryobacterium sp. Hb1, assembly GCF_004403585.1. Taxonomy (NCBI): domain Bacteria; kingdom Bacillati; phylum Actinomycetota; class Actinomycetes; order Micrococcales; family Microbacteriaceae; genus Cryobacterium; species Cryobacterium sp. Hb1. The sequence goes on from NZ_SOHI01000036.1 coordinate 43,015, forward strand.
TTGCAAATTCTGTGGCGCGAGGGCGCGCCTTCGTGCGAACCGCATTGTTTTTGCCGATGACGGCCAACCTCGTGGCCATGGCGGTCGTGTTTCGTTGGCTCTTTGCATTCCAGGGCGGGTTCATCAACCAAGTGCTGGGGTTCGCCGGATTTGGGGCGGTCAACTGGCTCGGCGACACGAGTACATCGCTGCTGACCTTGGCCATGGTTGGCGTGTGGCGGAGCGCATCGTTTAGCATGATGATCTTCTTCGCTGGGCTGGCCACCGTCCCTGGCACCATCCACGAGGCCACCAGGGCCGAGGGCATCCGTGGCTGGACAAAACTCACCCGCATCACGCTGCCCATAATGAAACCGACCGTAGTCTTCGCCACGGTCGTTGCCGTACTCGGCTCGATACAGGTTTTCGACACCGTCAATGTCATGACGCAGGGTGGTCCACAGGGGGCCAGCGAAACGATTCTCACCATGACCTGGAAACTTGGTTTTGGCTACTTCGATCTCGGGGCAGCGTCCGCGCTGTCCTTCCTGCTACTTGTCGTGCTCGTAGGCATCGGACTCATCCAACGTCGCGTACTCGCAGGAGGTCACAAATGATTCACGTGTTGCGAGCCGGACGATGGCTGGTGATTACCCTGGCCGTTCTGGTGTCGCTCTTTCCCTTTTACTGGATGCTGCGGACCGCCGTTTCTACCGCCGACGAGGTGTTCTTTGACGGCATCTCGCTCATCCCTGCGAGCTTTGATTGGTCGAATTTCGCCCGAGCCTGGACAGAAGCCAATCTTGGCCAAGCGATTCTCATCGGTTCTGTCATGACACTGTCAATCCTGGCGCTCCAGCTCATCACCTGCATTCCCGCCGCTTATGTGCTCGCCAAAGTTCGCATGCGCGGAAAAGGCGTCGCCCTGGCGATCGTTATCGGCTGTTTACTCGTCCCTGGGCAGGTCAGTTTGATTCCCATCTTCATCGGAATCAACAGCATCGGCCTGGCCGACTCTCTCCCCGGACTCGTTTTGCCCTATATGACCAGCGCGTTCGGGATCTTTCTCCTCCGACAGCAGATGATGGCCATTCCCGATTCCCTCATGGACGCGGCACGCACCGACGGACTAGGGCACTTCCGAACTCTCCGAAACGTGGTCGTTCCCATGGCTGCACCCGGCATCGCCGCCTTCAGCGTCTTCTCTGTCTTCACCCACTGGAACGACTACATGTGGCCGCTCCTCATCGCCCGCAGCCCCGACCTTGCCACCCCGCCCCTCGCCCTTGCACTCTTTCAACAAGCTGACGCGGGGTTCGACTACTCCGCACTCGCAGCAGGTGCCGCAATCGTGACCGCACCTGTGATCGTTCTCTTTCTCATCGCGCAGAAGCGGTTCGTTCAAGGCATGAGCGGAGCGGAGATTCCAGGATAACCACGCGCTAGATCAGGGTCTGCATTATTCTTCCCGCGATTTTCCCGAAGTTCCGAACTGCAGTTCATACATATAGGAGTTCTTGTTATGTTGACCAAACGACTTTCTCTCTCACTCGGTGCTCTGGCCGCCGGCTCTATCTTGTTGTCAGGATGTGCGGCATCCGGGGCCTCGGTCCCCGCAGCCTCCATCGCTGCGGCAGCCAACATCGCCCATTGCAACCCCGCAGAAAATACCATCACTGTCACTTATGGGCAGATGGCCAATGAGGCTATGGCTATTGCCGTCGCGAATCTGCAGAAGACTTATCCTGACCTCACCATCAACGCTACGCCGCCGTCGACGTCTAACTACAACGAGCTCACCCAAACTATTGTGGCTGACATCGCGGTGGGTAATCGTCCCGATCTCATCATGACAGGACTGGGCCAGCTGCAATTCTGGGTTGATACCTACTCTCCGTCACCAATCGACACATCGGTGTTGCGACCGACCTACAAGACCCAGTTTCTTGGCGCTGGCACGGTCGATGGAACGGTCTATTTGGCGACGAATCAGATTTCCGCCACGGTCTTGCTTGTCAATCAGGACGCGCTGGACTCTGCCGATGCGGGCGAAGCGAAAGACATCAAAACTCTCGACGATCTCGTCGCCGCCGCCGAAAAAGTAACCGCCGATACTGGGCAGCCGTCGGTGAGCATACCAACCGACGGCCTTCCGGAATGGTTTAGCCAAGCCTTGATTCAGGGTTCGGGAGAAACGTACGTCAACTCCGACGGTACCGCGGGCTTTGGCTCCGAGAAGGCCATCGAGGCGCTCTCCATTTGGCCCACACTCAAGAACAAGAATCTTGAACTTGGCGTAGTGAACAATCAGGATGCCATCGCCCAGTTCATTGGAGGCAATGCGGCATTCCTGATCTATACGACCTCGACTATTGCCACGATTCAGGAGGGCATCGGCGACGCATTCAATTGGATGCCTGTCGATCTACCCAGCGTTGGTGGGGAAGAAGGCGCCCTGCCCGCCGGTGGCAACGGCTGGATCGTCCTCAGCGAAGATGCCTGCCGTGCAGCGTATTCGAATGCCTTGATCGCCGAGCTGCTCTCTCCGGAGGCCGTCTCCGCCGCCAGCGGCACGTCGTACAGCTACATTCCAGTCGACACCGAAGCGGGAGACGCGCTCCTTGCCAGCGACGCCGCGACGAAGCAGTTGACCTACGCGTGGAGCTACGATAAGCCGCTTACACCGTGGGGTGGGTTCGCCGGAAAGGACACCATGGAGATTTTTGACACTGTGCGACTGATGACGCAGAAGCTCCAGTCGGGTGCCGACGCCACGGAAACGGTGAACGAGACTGTCACGAACATCAACCAGATTGTGAGCGAGTAACAACATGACCGCGGTCAAGATTCTCGGAATTCACAAATCCTTTGCCGAGGTAAAAGCCCTCGACGGGATCGACCTGACCATCGAGGATGGCGAGAACTTCGCTATCCTCGGGCCGTCAGGGTCGGGCAAATCCACGTTATTGCATATCATCGCCGGGCTGGAGGACCCTGACGAAGGAACAGTCGAGTTCAATGGCGTTGCTCAGAATGGAATTCCTCCGCATAAACGAGACGCCGCTATCGTGTTCCAGCATTTCGCTCTCTATCCGCACCTCTCATCTCTGGAGAACATCACGCTCGGCCTGCGTCATGGCCTGGGGCTCAACAAACAGGTTGCTAATGCTCGGGCCAACGATGTGGCCGACAGGATGCAGGTCAAACATCTGCTGGACAGGAAACCAAAAGAAATGTCCGGTGGTCAGCGCCAGCGCATCGCTCTCGCCAGAGCGCTGGCGAGACAAAGCGGGATCGTGCTGCTCGACGAGCCACTTTCCGGCCTGGACGCGCAGCTCCATGCCGTACTTCGTCTGGAAATTGCGAGCATTCTGCGTTCCGTTGGTGCCACCGGCATCAACGTCACTCATGATCAGCTCGATGCCATGGCGATGGCCGATCGGATCGCGGTCATCAACCTCGGACAGATCGAACAGCTGGGCACACCCGATGAGCTCTATGCTGTGCCGCAGACACTCTTCGTGGCCTCATTCATCGGATCACCGCCGATGAACCTCCTGAAAATCGACGAGGTGACGGGCGAGTCTGCTTTCGGACTGCATTCTGCTGCCCGGGCTTCGGGCGCACTCACTCTCGGCGTCCGTGCCGAACACCTCACACTGACGACCCCCTCGGATAGTTCCAGCACGTGGGCGATCACCGGAGTTGTCGGTCTGGTCGAACCGACAGGGAAAGATCGAATCGTACGGTTGATTAGCGACTCCGGTCATGCCGTTACTTTTCGCTGCGACGTCGAAGACACTCCCAACCCGGGCGCACGGGTCACGGTGCACTGCGCTCCAAGCCTCGTGCACGCTTACTCTCAAGAGACCGGACGTCGCGTTGGAGCGGCAGAGTCGGTCGGGGCCACCCTGCGTCAATCGGTCCTCGCGTAATGGACGCAACCGTAAGCACAATGGAGTTAACCGACACCATGGTGATGTTTGACTGGAATGGCACGGTCGTGCTTGACGCCGATCGTGCCCGGGCGTCGCTGAATTCAGTACTCGAGGCGCGAGACCTGGGAGCGCTCGACACGGATGAATTCTCTAGAAAATTTCGCCTGCCCATGAAGAATATGTTCCGCGATCTCGGCGTGCATTCACTCGACTTCGCCGTCGCTGAAGCCGAGTGTAACCACCACATGACCCAGACGCCCACGCGTCTTCGCGCGGGTACTAATGCTGCTCTCCTGGCGCTGTCAGAGGCGGGGGCTTGGTTGGGCGTTGTATCTGCCGCTTCCGCTGCGGCAGTGCAGTTCGACCAGAGATCGTTATCTGTGCTGCCAGTCTTAGATGTCGTCGATGCCGAGGTCGCAGACAAGGTGTCGCAACTGGTCCTACATCGAGCTCGTCGCAAGCGCGCATTTTATATCGGCGACACGGAGTATGACATGGTCGCTGCTTCCGCGGCAGAGTACATACCTATTGGTGTTTCGGGCGGTTACTCCTCTGAACAGGTGCTGCGTAAAGCCGATGCTGCACACATCGTCGAGTCGCTGGGCGAAATCATGGCTCTCGTTGCGCACACCGACTGCGGACGCAAGTAAATTCGGCATAACTGCGTGCCGAGCCCACCTCGCTACCGTGCCTGCCTCAGCGCGCGGCCCCGTCGTCGTGCTTCAGAGAGGGACTCCCATCCGTTGGAGTCTTTGAAGTGCTCGGCCGTCTGTACGAGCCAGAACACCGCGAAGGCGGCAAGAGCGACGACTTCGACGATGAACACCGAGTTGCCTATTTGCCAATCTTCAGGCCGAATAAATTTTGCCAGAATTAGAGTCCCAGCGATGATGTCGAGGAACATGATCACACCGAGGACAAAGTAGATGCCCGAGTACATTCTCCGGTGGAAAAAAGCCGGTGGAGGTGGCTGCGACTGATTGTCGCGGTCCGCCCACTGGCGCCAGGCTTCGATAACGGTCACAGTTGCGATGAGGATGAAAAAGGCACCCGCCGCGGCGACATGTCCGTATTGCCGAAACAGATCCTGACCCGGCACATTCCAGAGCGCGAAGTACAAGATCCAGACGAAGAAGCCGAGTGCGAGGATCACCCGAAAGGCCTCCGGTACGGGGCGAGACTTGTTGACGTAGTGCCATACGTTCCATCCCAGTGCAACTATCATCACGGTAATCGAAATTATCAACCAGATTTGAAATCCCGTTGCTACATACGGAAGCTGGTCGGCGGGAATGCAGTCGATTGTGCTGGGGCAGTTCGCAAGCTGTGCAGCTGGACCAACCTCACTCGGTAAGACAGGTGTCGGGACGATCGCGATCAGCGGGGCGAGAAGGGCCGCGAGGTTGAGCAGGTAGCTTTGCACGCCTTTCCCCGCGATGGCAAGAAGCGCAAGCGAGGCCGAGCACAGTGCGCCGGTGAACACGATGCGTGCGGGCGTGTAGTAGTAGTGACTGATCGAGCGAAGTGTCTGCCCATCGTGAACGAGGTAGTCGTCAGGGGTGAAAAAGAAAACGGCGAGGAGTATTGCGACAACCGTTCCGACAATGCCGAACCGGAGAAAGAGGTACGTCTTTTTCAGGACATCGCGGTATTCCATTGCAATCTTGAGTTGCGCCTGGCTCAGAGGTGCGTGTGTCTCGTTTAGCCTCGACGCCTCTGTCATTTTCCGTGAGTCATCTGAGGTCCACGATTTTTTCATGACCTGAGAGTATCCCGATGGTCGGCCGTGCACTACGGGGATGCGTCAGGCGGCTACCGTCGTCACCAGCCGCGTTGTTTCCACTCGGAGAGTTTGCTCCGCTCGGCTCCGAGCGTTGTGCCTGCTCCATGGCCCGGGTGCACCAGTGTGTCGTCCGGGAGGTAGTCGAAGATTCGGGTGACGACGTCGTTGTACAACGACGAGAAACGTTGGGCATCATCGTTGGTGTTCCCCAGTCCGCCAGGGAAGAGCGAATCGCCCGTGAACAGATGGGCGGGACCATGCGGGTCGCGGTAGAGCAGGGCAATCGACCCGGGGGTGTGTCCGCGCAGGTGCATCACTTCGAGTTCAATGCCATCGACGTTCCTGACGTCCCCGTGATGCAGAGGTATGTCTGTGGGCACGGCAATGTCTGCAATATCGTCGAGCCCCGCTGCAGTGGGTGCTCTAGTCACCTCCCTGACCTCACCAAGCGCCCGAACATGATCCCAATGCGAGTGTGTGGTGACAATGAGGGCCAGCCTGACGAGGGCTTTCGTGTCCTTCTGGGCATCTGCGAGAAGGGTGAAGATGGCGGGTGCATCGTCGGCGGCGTCAATCAGTACCTGCACGCCGCTCGATTTCGAGGTGAGTACGTAAACCTTATTGCTCATCTCGGATACCGAGATGCTGCGAACCGTGAGGGCGTTGAGATCGTGCATAGTCCTGTTCCTATAACCGGTTGCGGGTCTCGTACGGCGGCGTCGCAGGGTTAGCGGTAGATCGTGGGGGAGTCACGTCGACCAACTCCGCGATAACCCGACTTTCAGCTACTCGGGCACCGTCATTTCTCCCATTTGGCCCCAACCTTCAGCGTCGATACGCTCGCTGATGATCTCTGGAGTCTTCACGAGCGCTTGCGGCATAGCCTTCATTGCCGCGGAGAAGTGCGCACTGTTCACGTGAGATCCAGCCGCATCATCGTGGAATGCCTCGACGAGAACGAACTGGTGAGGATCCTCAACACTGCGCGACCAGTCGAACCACAGGTTGCCTGGTTCCTGGCGCGTGGCCTCTGTGAAGTCGCGTGTCAGGTCCATCCAACGATCAGTCCACTCTGGTTTCACAGTGAACTTGGCAACGATGAAAATCATGAAATGGTCCCTTTCCTCGGTCACGTCCCGTTGAGTGGCGGCGCTTCCTGAAAACCCGATGGTGAGTTATTCCAGTGTAGGCGGCGGTCGGTCCCGAGCGGATGACCGAAGCACCTGTCGACTAAAATCGAAATGGACGATCTAGACCGATTACCGCTGAGGAATTGTGACCATGAAAACTCGTAAAGTAGCCATAATCACGGGGGGCTCCCAAGGCATCGGAGCAGGTCTGGTGTCCGCATTCCGCGAGCTCGGCTATGCCGTCGTCGCTAATTCACGCTCCATCACGGCGTCTGAACACTCGGACGTCATCACGGTACCCGGAGATATTTCGGACCCCGCTGTGGCCGGGAAGGTCATCAGCACCGCGATGGAGAAGTTCGGCCGGATCGACACGCTCGTGAACAACGCCGGAATTTTTATCGGTAAACCATTCACCGAGTACACCCAGGAGGACTACAACAACATTCTTCAGGTGAACCTCGGGGGATTTTTTCACATTACGCAGAAGACCATCGCGCAGATGGTCGAACAGGGAGCGGGCCACGTGGTGAACGTGACAACGACGCTTGTTGAATTCGCGAACTCAAGCGCTCCGTCGGCTCTCGCCTCGTTGACCAAGGGCGGACTATCTTCCGTCACGAAGTCCCTGGCGATCGAGTACGCCGGCCGCGGTATCCGCGTGAACGCCGTTTCTCTGGGAGTCATCCACACACCCATGCACCCGGAAGAAACGCACGGAATGCTCGCAGGCTGGCACCCGGTCGGACGGATCGGCACGATCGATGATGTCACCCGTGGCGTCCTCTACCTGGAACAGGCTCCGTTCGTCACGGGCGAGATCCTACACATCGACGGTGGACAAAGCGCCGGAAGCTGAGTCATCATTCGACGTGCAGGCTGCGCTGGCCGTCTCGTCTTCGACTCGGGAAAAACGAACAGGAGAGAAACCGATGATCGCGCTTGATAGCGTCGCCCGAGTTCGCATCTTGACGGAAGTCTTGGATGCGTGGGCGAACGGCATCCGTGAGCATGAGCCGGAACGTGTCGCGTCCCACTTCACCGAAAATGCTCTATTCCAGGGCGTCGCGCCGACGCATTCGATTGGCAGGCTCGGTGTGATCGGCTATTACGATAGGCAGCCTGTAGGCCTCAGTCCCTCGTTCCGAATCCTGGAACACCGCCAGCTCTCCGACTCAACGCTGATCTCCTATATCGACGTCGACTTCACCCGTCCCGACGGCGTCGTCATTCCCGTTCACCTGACGGCTGTGCTGGAATACATCGATGGTTCCTGGCTCATCAGCCACTACCACGTTTCACAGGTCGAATAGCAGCGACTCGTCGTAGCGGGTGCCGTCAAGAAGCATGGCGACGCTCGTGTGGCGGATTTGCCGGCGTTGGAAGCGTCGGGAACATTTTCGGCCCCGCCCTCGTTGTCGCCACCATGACAACTATTGGAATCATCGGTGCAGGAAACATTGGCAGCCAGGTCGCTCGCAAGGCGATCGAAAATGGTTACGACGTCGTGATCAGCAATTCCCGAGGCCCGGAGACCCTCGCCGAGCTCGTAGCCGAGCTGGGCCCGAAAGCGACCGCCGGAACCGCGGCGCAGGCCGCTGAGGCCGCCGACGTCGCGATCGTGACGGTGCCGCTCAAGGCTTACGTGGATGTGCCCGTTCAGCAGCTCGCCGGCAAGATCGTTATTGACACCAATAACTACTACTTCGAACGCGACGGACACATCGTAGCCCTCGATAACGGCGAAACGACCGTGACCGGCATGCTGCAGAAGCACTTGCCCACGTCGCGCGTGGCGAAAGGGTTCAATCACATTACGGCCGCGGACATCACCGCCGACTCGCACCCGACCGGCGACCCGGCCCGGCGCGCGCTGGCAACGTCCTCCGACTTCACCGACGCCTCCGACTTCGTCACCAAGCTCTACGACGAATTCGGCTTCGACACAGTGAACATCGGCCCTCTCGTCGAGAGCTGGCGTGTCGAGCGTGACCGTCCGGCCTACGGCATCCGTCAGACGGTTGCAGAGCTCGAGGCCAACCTGGCGAAGGCACCGCGCACGGTATAGCGTTCGCCGACGGTCACCCTCAGCAGGTGACCGTCGGCGGTCCGCCCCCGAGTGTCGAAGAAGTTCGAACGTGACCCGTCTGGTGCGATCAATTTCGCGAACAATCAAAGTAGTGCTAGCGCGTGGCGAAACACCGACTTAGGCTGTCGTCATGGCAGCTGGACCTTTGCCTGCCGGGTTGGACGGAAAAGCGTCGGATGCAATGCTGTCGCTTGGCCGTTTCTTCACTCGGTGGGAACAGACAGATGACGGCCGGGCGGTATTTCGCGAAGGCGGCCGTAAGGGCGACGTGTTCTACCGTGACCGGTGGAGCCACGACAAGGTGGTTCGGTCCACCCATGGGGTGAATTGCACGGGGTCCTGCTCGTGGAAAGTCTACGTACGCGACGGCATCATCACCTGGGAAGCCCAGCAGACGGACTATCCCTCGGTCGGGCCAGACAGTCCTGAGTACGAACCCCGCGGCTGTCCGCGCGGAGCGGCCTTCAGCTGGTACACCTACTCGCCGACCCGGGTACGGTATCCCTACGCACGTGGCGTCCTCGTCGAAATGTACCGTGAGGCCAAGGCCCGGCTGAATGACCCGGTGCTGGCCTGGGCGGACGTCATGGGAGACCCCGACCGTCGTCGCCGCTACCAGCAGGCTCGTGGTAAAGGCGGCCTCGTTCGTATCCCCTGGACGGAAGCGATCGAGATCACCGCTGCGGCCCATGTGCACACGATCAAGGCGTACGGTCCCGACCGCTGCTCGGGATTCTCGCCCATTCCGGCCATGTCGATGGTCTCCCACGCCGCCGGAAACCGCTTCATTCAGCTCATCGGCGGCGTCATGACGTCGTTCTACGATTGGTACGCTGACCTTCCGGTGGCCAGCCCGCAGGTTTTCGGCGACCAGACCGACGTTCCTGAATCCGGCGACTGGTGGGACGCCACCTACCTCATGATGTGGGGCTCGAACGTGCCGGTGACACGCACACCGGATGCCCACTGGATGACCGAAGTACGGTATCGCGGCACTAAAGTCATCGCGATCAGCCCCGACTACGCGGACAACACCAAATTTGCCGATGAGTGGCTGCCGGCCCAGGCCGGAACGGATGCCGCCCTCGCCATGGCGATGGGCCACGTACTGCTCAAGGAATTCTTCGTCGACCGGAGCGTTCCTTACTTCGAAGGTTACGTGCGCCGCTACACCGACCTGCCCTTTCTGGTGCGACTCGAGGAACACCCCGACGGGCAAGGCCTCGTGCCCACCAAGTTTCTTACGGCGGCCGACCTTCCGGAGCACGCCCAGACGGAGGGAGCCGCGTTCAAGACGGTACTCTTCGACGCGAACACCGGTGCGCCCGTGGTGCCGAACGGTTCGATGGGTCACCGCTACGGCGAGGCCGGACAAGGCAAATGGAACCTGGATCTAGAGGGTGTCGACCCGGCATTGACGCTTCTAGACGGGGCGAACGGCGAGGCAGTGAGCATCCGACTGCCATGTTTTGAAGCGCCATCGGGGGAGGGATCGATTCTCACCCGCGGCGTGCCCGTGCGCCGCATCGCCGGGCATTTGGTGACGACCGTGTTCGACCTGATGATGGCCCAGTACGGGGTGGGCCGTCCCGGGCTGCCCGGCGACTGGGCCACCGGTTACGACGACGTATCCGCGCCTTACACGCCGGCCTGGCAGGCCGAGATCACGAGTGTTCCGGCGGAGGCCTGCATTCGGGTGGCGCGGGAATTTGCCCGCAACGCCGAGCAGTCCAAGGGCCGGTCGATGATCATCATGGGGGCCGGGATCTGCCAGTGGTTTCACGGCGACGCGACGTACCGGGCGGTACTGTCGCTGCTGATGCTGACCGGCTGCATGGGCCGAAACGGCGGCGGCTGGGCGCATTACGTCGGGCAGGAGAAGACCCGCCCGATCACCGGCTGGATCTCGCTCGCCAACGCGCTGGACTGGAGTCGCCCGCCGCGCACGATGATCGGCACAGGCTACTGGTACATGCACACAGACCAGTGGCGGTCCGACGGGTACTCGGCCGACTCGCTGAAATCGCCGCTTGCCACTGGCCACTTCGATGGCATGCACACCGCCGACACGATCGCCCAATCCGCGCGGCTCGGGTGGATGCCGTTCTACCCGCAATTCGACCGCAACCCGCTCGACCTCGCTGACGAGGTGCAGGCCGCGATCGACCGTGGTGAAACAACGGATGCCCCGCGTTACATCGCCGACGCGCTCAAGAGTGGCCGACTCACCCCGGCCATCGACGACGTCGATGCCCCGCAGAACTGGCCACGCACCCTCGTGCTGTGGCGCTCGAACCTGTTCGGTTCCTCCGCCAAGGGCAACGAGTACTTTCTCAAGCATCTGCTGGGCACCCACCACAATGTGCTCGGCCAGGACCACGTGAACGCCGCACGACCGCGCGATGTGACCTGGCGGGAGAGCGCGCCCGAGGGCAAGCTCGACCTGCTGGTGTCCGCCGATTTTCGGATGACTTCGACCACGCTGCTCTCGGACATCGTCTTTCCGGCCGCTACCTGGTACGAAAAGCACGACCTGTCCTCGACCGACATGCATCCGTTCGTGCACGCCTTCAGCCCGGCGATCGATCCCCCCTGGGAGGCCAAGACCGATTTCGACACCTTCCGCCTACTCGCCGAGGAATTCTCCCGGCAGGCCCGGGTTCATCTCGGCACCCGGCGGGATCTCGTGAGCGTGCCGCTGCAGCACGACACCCCCGGTGAGATCGCACAGCCGGGCGGAATCGTCCGGGACTGGCGGGACGCATCCGTTGCCGCTGTGCCCGGGCAGAACATGCCGGTTTTTTCGATCGTGGAACGCGACTACACCGCAATCGCCGAGAAACTCGCCACAGTGGGGCCACTCGCCGAAGAGCGGGGTTTTACCGTGAAGAACGTGACGTACCACATGGAGCACGAGATCGAACGGCTCGCCCGCAGCAACGGAGTAATGCTCGGCGGTGCCGGCGATGGCCGGCCCGCGATCGACACCGACGCGAAATTCGCCCAGGCCATTCTCAGTTTCTCGGGAACAACCAACGGCGAACTCGCCGTGCAGGGTTTTAGGGAACTCGAGAAGCAGACCGGCATGAACCTCGTCGACCTCGCGGCCGGTTCCGAGGAGAAACGCGTCACCTTCGCCCAGACCCAGGCTGGCCCGGTGCCCGTGATCACGTCACCGGAATGGTCGGGAACGGAAACCGGCGGACGCCGCTACTCCCCGTTCACGATCAACGTCGAACGACTCAAACCCTGGCACACCCTCACCGGGCGCATGCATTTCTTTCTCGATCACGACTGGATCATCGACCTCGGCGAGGCCCTGCCGACATACCGGCCGCCGCTCGACATGCAGCGTCTGTTCGGCGAACCGAGATTCGGGCCCAACGGCACCACCGAGGTCACCGTGCGCTACCTCACCCCGCACTCCAAGTGGTCGATCCACTCCGAATACCAAGACAACCTGTTCATGCTGTCGCTGTCCCGCGGCGGCCCGACCGTGTGGATGAGCCCGATCGACGCGGCCTCCATCGAGGTCGCTGACAACGACTGGGTGGAGTGCGTGAGCATGAACGGGGTACTCGTAGGCCGGGCCATCGTCAGCCACCGGATGCCGCAGGGCGTCGTCTACGTCTATCACGCGCAGGAGCGCACCATCGATGTACCCAAGTCCGAAGCCACCGGGCGCCGCGGCGGCATCCACAACTCGGTGAGCCGACTGCTCGTGAAACCGACCCACCTCATCGGCGGTTATGCGCAACTCTCTTACGCCTTCAATTACCTGGGGCCAACCGGCAACCAGCGAGACATGGTCTCAACCATTCGGCGACGTTCCCAGGAGGTGCGGTACTGATGCGTGTTATGGCTCAAATGGGCATGGTGATGAACCTGGATAAGTGCATCGGCTGCCATACCTGCTCGGTCACGTGCAAACAGGCCTGGACCAACCGGGCCGGAACCGAATACGTCTGGTTCAACAACGTCGAAACCCGCCCGGGACAAGGCTACCCGCGCCGCTACGAAGACCAGGAGAAATGGCGCGGCGGCTGGAAACTCAACAAGAAGGGGCGGCTGGCACTGAAAAGTGGCGGTCGCGTCGCCAAACTGCTCGGGCTGTTCGCAAGCCCGGTGCAACCCGAGCTGAAGGACTACTACGAACCCTGGACCTACGACTATAAGACCCTCATCGACGCCCCACTCGGAGATGACTTTCCCGTCGCTCGACCGAAATCGCTGATCACGGGAAAGGACACCAAAATCACCTGGTCGGCGAACTGGGACGACGATCTCGGCGGCGCCCCCGAAATGGGCCACCTTGATCCCATCGTCGAAAAGGTGCGGCGTGAATCCGAGGACAAGATCAAGTTCGCCTTTGAGCAGACTTTCATGTTCTACCTGCCCCGCATCTGCGAGCACTGCCTGAACCCGTCCTGCATGGCGTCGTGCCCCTCGGGCGCGATCTACAAGCGGGTCGAGGATGGCATCGTGCTTGTCGATCAGGACAAATGTCGCGGATGGCGACAGTGCATCACCGGTTGCCCCTATAAGAAAATCTATTTCAACCATAAAACCGGTAAGGCCGAGAAATGCACCTTCTGCTATCCCCGCGTCGAAATCGGCCTGCCGACGGTGTGCTCGGAAACCTGCGTGGGGCGGCTGCGCTACCTGGGTTTGTTCCTCTACGATGCTGATCGGGTTACCGATGCTGCGGCCGTCACGGACGAGAAAGACCTGTACCAATCGCAGATGGATGTGCTGCTTGACCCGAACGATCCCGCGGTGGCGGCCGCGGCATCCGCCCAGGGGATACCCGACGATTGGATCGACGCAGCCCGACGCTCACCGGTTTACGCACTCGCGAAAATCTACAAGGTCGCCCTTCCGCTGCATCCTGAGTATCGCACCATGCCGATGGTCTGGTATGTACCGCCGCTGTCGCCGATCGTAGATCTGCTCAGCGACCAGGGTCACGACGCTGAAGACAGCGGAACCTTGTTCGGCGCGATCGATGCCCTACGCATCCCGGTCGAGTACCTCGCGGAACTGTTCACCGCCGGTGATACCGACCGCATCACCGCGGTGCTGCGCAGGCTCGCCGCCATGCGCGCGTACATGCGCGGCATCACCCTCGGCCAGCAAGCGGATGTCGACATCCCGGCCTCCGTGGGAATGACACCGGAATCGATGTACGAAATGTATCGGTTGATGGCCATCGCCAAATATGAGGAGCGTTACGTCATTCCGAAGGCGCACGTGGAGCAGGCGCACGACCTGGAGGAGATGGGCTGCTCCGTCGACTTCGAGGGCGGCCCCGGCATGTACGAGGACTCGCCGTTCGGAGAGGCCAGCGGACGGCCGACACCGGTCGCCGTGGAGAATTTCTACGCTCTGAAGGATCGGCAAACCTCCGACACGGCCAGCAGCGCTGTGACCATGCGCAACCGGGTGAACCTGCTCAACTGGGACGGCAACGGGGCCCCGGCCGGCCTGTTCCCGGAAACCCGTGACGTGCCGCGGGCGGCAGCGGCCTCTCCGGCCGATCTGGGCGGCCCGAAAGCGACCGGTGGGTCTCAAGGCGCGCCCGACGCGCCGGTCGTCACGCCATGATGCGCGATCGGGTGGCGTACCAGGCCGCTGGCTGGTGCCTGTCGTATCCCGATACCCAGCTGCTGGAGCGGGTGCCGCTCATGCGCGCCGCGCTCGCCGAGCAGGGCCGTAAGGCGGCGAAATTCGAGGGCTTCCTCGGGTACCTGTCACAGACCGACCTCGGCACTCTGCAGCGGCGCTACGTAGAGACCTTTGACCTCAGCAAACACCATCCGCTTTATCTGTCCTACTGGACCGACGGTGACACCCGCCGCCGCGGAGACGTGCTTGCCGCATTCAAAAAGGTGTACCGACAGACCGATTTTCTGACGAACACCCACGGCGAACTTCCCGACTTTCTGCCGCTCGTGCTCGAGTTTGCGGCGATCGCCGACCCCGTCGCCGGTCGGGAACTGCTTCGGCAGTACCGACCGAGCCTCGAGCTGCTGAGGCTCGCCCTGATCGAACACGGGTCACCCTACGGCGAGGTCGTCGCTGGCGTCTGCGGCACTTTACCGGGCGCCTCCCCGGCCGATCGCGAAGCGGTGCAGCGCATGGCCGGCTACGGCCCGCCAACCGAAACCGTTGGCCTCGAACCATACGATCCCCGGCTATTGCCGCTCAAGGAGGCATAGCCATGGACCTGCTGCTGTGGGGCGTACTGCCGTACGTCATGGTCGCCATCCTGATCGGCGGCTCCATCTGGCGTTACCGATACGACCAGTTCGGCTGGACGACCAGGTCGTCACAGCTGTATGAAAGTCGCCTGCTGCGGATTGGGTCGCCGATCTTTCACTTCGGCCTGCTCGCGGTGATTGCCGGGCACTTCTTCGGTCTGGTGATCCCGATGACCTGGACGCTCGCGGTGGGCATGAGCCAGGATTTCTACCATCTCAACGCCCTACTTGTCGGCGGGGTCGCCGGGGTCGGCACGCTCGGTGGCATTTTGATCTTGATCTATCGCCGGCGCAAGACCGGCCCGGTATTTATGGCGACAACCCGCAACGACAAGGTCATGTATGTCGTACTGGCCGCCGCGATCGTACTCGGCCTCTGGACCACCTTGGCGAGCGTGTTCGAGGGTGCCCACGGACATAATTATCGGGAGACCGTCGCGCCCTGGTTCCGCTCGCTTTTCATCCTTCAGCCTGACATCGCCGCGATGGCCGCAGCTCCGTTCTCATTCCACATCCATACGCTCGTCGGCATGCTTCTGTTCACCATTTGGCCGTTCACTCGGCTGGTGCACGCCTTCACCGCGCCCCTGCACTACCTGTTTCGGCCGTATATCGTCTACCGCACCCGCGACCAGGTACCCGGCGCGATCAGACCAATCCGACGCGGCTGGGCAGCGATTGGAACCGAAGACCGAGCACGCGACAAAAAATAGCCATGCCTGAAACTGTGCGGGAGCGTGCCCGGGCCAGCAAGGGGTTCAATCTTGTTCTCGCGACGCTGTCGTCCGTGGTGTGTTTCTGGGCCTGGACGAGTGTGGCCCCCCTCGGGGTGCGCTATAGCGTCGATTTGAATTTGACGTCGACGCAGGCATCCGTTTTAGTGGCCATGCCCGTCTTTGTCGGCTCGATCGGCCGTATTCCGGTGGGTGTGCTCACGGATCGCTTCGGTGGACCGATCATGTTCACCACGGTGCTCCTGGCCACTGTCCCCGCACTTCTGCTCGTTGCGCTGGCCGGAACCCTGGGGGTCTACTGGGCTCTCGTCCTGTGCGCGCTCCTATTGGGCGTCGCCGGAACGGTCTTCGCCGTCGGGATTCCGTTCGTGAGCAACTGGTATGAAGTGTCCCGGCGCGGCTTCGCAACGGGAATCTTCGGTGCGGGAATGGGCGGGACAGCACTGTCCGCATTCTTCACACCCAGGTTCGTGGACTGGTTCGGCTACATTGCCACGCACCTGATCCTGGCCTGCCTGCTCGTCGCGGCCGCGGTCCTCGTGCGAACCTGCATGGGGAATGCTCCGAGTTGGGTATCGAATTCCCAGCCATTCGTTCCCAAGCTCTTTGACGCGGCAAAACTCGGTGTGACCTGGCAGATGTGCTTTCTCTACGGTGTGGTGTTCGGCGGGTTCGTCGCCTTCTCGACCTACCTGCCAACCTACCTGCGCGATATTTATGATTTCGACCTGACCGCGGCGGGAACCCGCACGGCCGGATTCGCCGTCGCCGCGGTTCTGCTACGCCCGGTCGGCGGAATCCTCGCCGACCACATCGGTCCCAAGCCGGTCGTCATCGTGGCGCTGGCCGCGGTCGCTGTTCTAGCCTGGGTGGTGAATCTGCGCCCCGACGGCGAGATACCGGCCGGGCTGACCTTCGTGGCAATGGCTTCGGCCCTGGGGCTGGGCGCTGGGGGAGTCTTCGCCTGGCTGGGACGAAACTCGCCACCCGCCAAGGTCGGATTGGTCAGCGGCATCGTCAGCGCGGCTGGCGGTCTCGGCGGTTACTTCCCCCCGCTTGTAATGGGGGCCACCTACAATGCCGCCGATAATAGTTATGCCATCGGTCTGCTCCTGCTGGCGGGAACGGCCGCCGTGGCCCTGGTCTTCACCATCGTCGCCGTGCACGAACACCCCAACCAAACGGTGCCAAATGAGGCCAACTGATAGCGACGCTGCCGTTTTGGACACCGCTAAGCGGTTTACTCAGGGATGATCTTCTCGGCGCGGTAGCGGTCGAACAAGGCTGTGAAGGAGTCGATCGTGCGGTGGTGCGGGGTGAAGCCGGCGAGGCGGCTCTTGGTGATGTCGGTGAAGACCTCGATATTCCGGCCGAGGTCGGCGTCGGTGTGCCACCACGATGCGATGCGCCCCAAGTCGGATTCGACGAGGTTCTGCGCGGCAGCGAGTTCGGCCCAGACCGGCTCCATTCCAGCCATCTGCACCTCGAGCGGTCGTGGCTCGTCCACGAAACCAACCGGTTCGACGCCGAAGTATGCGGCGATCTTCGGCCACATCGCGCGCCAGCGGAAGACGTCGCCGTTGACGACGTTGAATGCTTCGTTGGCCCCGGCAGCCGTTGTCGCTGCCCACACCATCTGCTCGGCAAGGATCGTCGCGTCGGTCATGTCGGTGATGCCGTTCCACTGGGTCGCGCTGCCGGGGAACACGAAGGGAATGCCAAGATGCCTGCACAAGGCAGCCTGTGCGGCAAGGGTGAGTCCCATGTTCATGAGGTTGCCGACCGCGTGGCCGATCACGGTGTGCGAACGGTGCACCGACCAGGTGAATCCTTGGCGAGCGGATGCCGCGAACAGTTCGTCTTCCTGTGAGTAGTAGAAGTTCGCCACGTCGAGTCGCGGTTCGTTTTCGCTAAAGGGCGTGTCGGGCATGCTGCCCTGCCCGTAGGCCTCGAACGGGCCGAGGTAATGCTTGAGGCCGGTGACCAGGGCGACGTGGCGCACTGGTGCGTGGGCGAGTGCGGCGAGGAGATCACGCACCATGCCGCCGTTCACCTCGATGTTGAGTTCCTCGCTGTTCTGACGGGACCAGGCGGTGAAGAAGACCTGTTCGGGCATCTCACTGGCCAACACTCGGTTGAGTTCGGCGGCGGAGCGAAGGTCCGCCTGAATCCAGCGCACCCCGGGTAAGGCTGGGCCGCTGCGGCGGGCGAGGGCGAGAACGTGCCAGCCCTCGGCAGATAACTGGTCGACCACGGCGGATCCGGTGATTCCGGAGGCTCCGACGACGAGGGCGGTACGGGGTTCAAGTGAAGAAGTCATCGCTAAATGCAACCGTGTGCTCTGTGAGGTATTCCCCCTCCCGTCCTTGGCGGATGATCACGAGTCGCCTTGCTGGCCGACACTCTGCACACGGTGGTCACGCGCTTATTTACCTAGACAACGTCCAGCTTCGGGGATAGTGTGCCCGTGTCGACGTCTGTGTGCGCCGGCTCCTTCGGGATTGCATGACTCTCGTCGCATTGGTGCATCGCACACACAATGTCCTCGCTCAGCACCTACCCGTCACACCGTTCCCCGCGCGACCGTCGTGTTTTCTCGGACATTCACCCGGAAAGCCACATCGAGTCAAGGAGCACGTTGTGAAAAAGTTCGTATTCACCGCCGTTGCCTGCGTCACCGCCGTCTCGTCCGCGATGATCGCAGTCCCGGCATCCGCTGTGGAGATTCCCACCCTTGGTGGGCCCACAGTACTGGCGAGTGGCCTGTTTTTACCACTTAGTCTGGGCGTTGGGGCGGGCGGAAAAGTGTATGTGTCGCAAAACGCCCTGGGGGCGCTCACCAGGATCAGTCCCGACGGCGCCACCAGCGTCATTGCGCGCGCCAACCCCGGCGATGAGCTGGGGGCCGTTTCTGTGCGTAACGGTACCGTCTATTACTCGACCAACACGCAAGATCACACCGCATCGGCGCTGTACTCGCTGCCGTTGGGTGGTGTGGCCGCGCCGATTGCCGATCTCTACGCCTATGAGAGCGCGGCAAACCCCGACCAGGTCAACAGCTATGGGTTCGTCGACCTGCCGCAGTCCTGCCTCGACCAGTTCGATCCTGCGGCGCCAACGGCTCCCGTCAGCTATGTCGGAATCGTAGACACCCACCCCTACGCCAGCCTTCCTTTGGAGGATGCCGTCTATGTGGCGGATGCCGGTGCGAACGCCATTCTCAAGGTAAGTTACGACGGAACGGTGAGCACGGCTGCCGTGCTGCCGGCCGGTGACCCGATCATAGTCACTCCCCAGATCGCTGCCGGCGCCGGGTTCCCCGCCTGCACGGCCGGGTTCGGCTACCGGTTCGAACCGGTACCGACCGACGTCGAACAGGGTGGTGACGGTTGGTTGTACGTGACGACCCTGCCCGGTGGCCCCGAAGACGACAGCCTCGGAGCTCGCGGCGCGGTCTACCGGTTCAACCCGGCCGACGGTGAGGTGCAGTTTGTGAAGGGCGGGTTTGTCGGAGCGACAGGCCTGGCCGTGTCGAAGCGCACCGGATTGATCGCCGTCACTGAGCTGTTCGGCGGCCCGAACGGGACAGGTCAGGTTTCGGTGTTCCACCCGACCCTGACCGATCGAATACTGCAGATCCCGGTCACCTCGCCGTCCGCGATCGAACTCGCCGGAAACAGCGCGTACGTCACGACGAACTCCTTCGTGGCCGACGCGACCGGAGCTCCGCAACCGATTGGGAAGGTCGTCAAGCTCTCGGTGAGGCTCGGTGGAGACTAGATCGCAGCATCCGCTACTCGACCGCTCGGCGGGTGAATCGTTTTCCACGGAAGCCAATGCACCCGTCATCTCTCTGTTGCATCGGTTTCAAACCGATACCCCATTCCGACCTCGGCCGATGGGGGCACTGAACCATTTTCGGCTGTACCTCGTGATAAGTCCAAGGCCCCCTACGCCGAGCACCTCCGCAGTGCGCACCACGTCATCGCACCTCATGCAATCGCACTTCATCACGCTCCATTTCAGGAGCGTGTACCGAGAGAAGGAAGCAATCATGAACAGCAGAATTTGGCTCAAGGCCGGACCAGTCGTCGGGGCAGTAGCGCTCAGTATTCTCGCGCTGACCGGATGCTCGCAGGGAACGACGACCCCGGCCCCCGACACGTCGAGTTCATCCAGCCCGACGAGCGATGCCGCGGTCAAGCCGGCCCTTGCGACCGCGGACAGTTCACTCGGCAAGATCGTCGTCGATACCGCCGGAATGACACTGTATGTCTTCGACAAGGACGTCGCAAACTCCGGCACGAGCACCTGCGAGGGCGAGTGCCTCGTCAAGTGGCCCGCCGTCGTCGCCGAATCCGACACCCCCACGGTCGACGGCGTGACCGGCACGGTCGGTGTCATCACCCGCACGGATGGTACCAAACAAGTCACTCTCGCTGGACTTCCGCTCTACTACTGGGCGGGCGACTCTGCTGCCGGGGACACCACCGGAGAGGGTGTTGGCGGCGTCTGGTGGGTGGTCGCTCCGAACGGAGACAAAATCGCCAGCTAAAGACCGCAATCGGGCCTTCTGGCAGACGCCGTACCCATCGATATCACGAAGCGGATGGGTACGGCGTCTGCCGGTAGCGGGCAGAGTGGATGGGTGTATGTACTGGTGCGGCAGACAAGTGGTGGCGACGTGCTGGTCGATACGCTTGACGATGTCGGCCGGTCTATTGAGGCGGCCCGCCTCACCCTGACCGAGTTTCGGTCGTTTGTGTCGTCGCTCGAACCCAGCTCTCATGAATCGGCCACCGGTGACCGGACCGCACCCCGCTGGGTCTGGGAGGACACCGCCCGTATCTACCCGGTGCTCCTGGAGGCCGGCATCCGGGTGCAGCGCTGCCATGATCTCCGTCTGTGCCACGTGATCCTGAAAAATTCCGCGCTGACTATGACGAGCGAGCTCGCGCTGGCGGCGCCAGGGCGCTGGGACGTCGCGAGCGTTGGCACGACCGACCGAGCAGAGCCCCTGGCGACACTCTTTGATTTCGACTCAAATGCGGATTCTGATGCCAGCGGCGACTCCGGCACGGCAGGGGAGTTTCGTCGGCAACTCGACGCGGTGTCGACCGCCACCGACTCTGGGCGGATGCGGCTGCTGCTGGCTGCCGAATCCGCCGGCGCCCTCGTGGCCGCGGAGATGCGGTACGCCGGGCTGCCCTGGCGCACCGATGTGCATGAACTCCTTCTCACCCGTGAGCTGGGGCCGCGGGTCGCGCCCGGCCTCCGTCCGGAGCGTCTGGAACTGCTGGTCCGGCGCATCCGCTCAGAACTCGGTGATGCCACCCTCAACCCGGACTCCCCCCAGGAGTTGATCAAGGCACTGCAACGGGCGGGGCTCTCCGTTTCTACGACGCGTGCGTGGGAGCTGAAGAAGCTCGAACATCCGGTCATCGAACCGCTTCTGCAGTATAAGAAACTGTCTCGACTGCTCAGTGCCAACGGCTGGATCTGGATGGAATCCTGGGTAGTCGACGGCCGATTCCACCCGGACTACATACCGGGGGGTGTTGTGACGGGTCGCTGGGCGACCCGTGGCGGAGGAGCCCTCCAACTACCCAAGCAAATTCGTGGTGCCGTCGTCGCCGACGACGGCTGGAAACTGGTCGTGGCCGACGCTGCCCAACTCGAACCGCGTATTCTCGCGGCGCTGGCCCAGGATATGAGTATGGCCCGGGCGGGTCGTGGCAGCGACCTGTATGCCGGCATCGTGGCCAGCGGCGTCGTCGAGACCCGCGATCACGCCAAGGTCGCTATGCTCGGAGCCATGTACGGGGCCACGACCGGAGAAATCGGCCGGCTCATGCCCCGCCTGGCCCGCGCCTATCCACGGGCAATCGCTCTCACCGAATCAGCGGCTCGTGCCGGAGAGCGTGGCGACGTGGTGACGACCCGACTCGGTCGGTCATCACCGATACCGGGACCCGGCTGGCACGCGGCCCAGGTTCTGGCCTACGACCCGGCTGCAACGGCGACCGATGAGCGACGCGCTCGCAGCCAGGCGCGCGACTGGGGACGCTTCACCCGTAACTTCATCGTGCAGGGCAGCGCCGCCGAGTGGGCGCTGTGCTGGATGGCTGAGATTCGCCGGGAGCTTACGGCTTTGCCGAGCCCGGATCCCTGCAATGAGCATTCGAGCGAAGCGCGGCCAGCAACGGGGTCCGGCCTCAATCCTGTGACTGCGCGCGGCACCATAGCCGCGCAATCTTCGAGACTGGCTCCGAGTGCCCGCGCGCCCTTCGACATCTCGCCACATCTGGTGTTTTTTCTGCACGACGAGGTGATCGTGCACACCCCAGCCGCGCAGGCGGAGGCCGTTGCCAACATCATCGTGAACGCGGCCGAGGCTGCTGGCCGGTTGATGTTCGGCGATTTTCCGGTTGATTTCATGCTCACCGTAGCCACCGTCGATAATTACGCCCAGGCCAAGTAGCTCAACTGCGGCACGGTATCACTGAGACGGGGTTGAAACGTCCTGACCGTCCCATCGGTCGAGCGTGTCGAGCCCCACCGACGGTCACAGCCAGCCCCAGCGCCGCCTCTATTCTTACGGTGCGGCTATGGATGGGTATCCTTTGACCCATGGCGGGAACGGCGGTTTTTTGGGTTGGGGTGCGCGAAGAGGCGGGCCTCGCGTGCTGTGTGCACGTGGGGCCCGCCTGGTTCCTGCGAGGGAGTTCTGGGGTGGTTAGCCTTTTTTGATGGTGACGATGGAGTTGTCGGTGTAGTAGTTGCGTTGGAAGTCGATGATGGTGGTGGTTTTGGCTATGACGGCGCAGT
>NZ_SOHI01000013.1:0-63515 GCF_004403585.1 Cryobacterium sp. Hb1
AGCCACCAGCCCGCCGCTGATACGGCATAGTAGAAAACACAGATAGTGGTCCTGTTTTCAAACGGCACTATTGGCCCCGTTTTGGCCCAGCGTTAACAGTTGCACCGGTACGACGTGGCCCAGAATTTTCGGCCGCGCCCGGTGGCGCTGTCGGGCCTATCGTCCGAGGACGTGCTCAGCCAGGCATCGATGCTTTTGGAATCTCAGCCGTCGGTCGATTGGTCATCATCCTCGGTTGAGGATTGGCCGGGACCGCCGTGCATCTGGGCTCAGTGGGGCCGGTGAGTCGTGATCGATAGAGCGGCATTGCGCGCGTGGTTGGAGGCCACCTGCGCTGTGCAAGGGGTTCCGGTTGCGGTGACTGATGCCGGGGTTGTTTCTCGGGTTGGCGTGCTGTTGAGAGGGCGGGATGTTGCGGGGCAGCCGCGGAGCGGCGACCGTAACGCCCGCCTCTCACAGCTGCCAGCTGGGAATGATCCGGTTGTAGTCCACGCTCCGGGCACCTAGAACGCCCGGGAGAATCGTTGCCATGTCCAGCACCGCCCGCACGATGGCAACCTGCCGGTCCAGGTTGAGCGTGTCCCAACTGGCGGTCAGGTGTTCTCCTTGGCCCACGAGAGCGTCGAGGGAGTTCGTACCGGCGATCTGGTCCAACTGCTTCTGCACGTTATCGACCCGGGCTTCCAAGGGCGTTCTGGCGTCCTTCCACTCCGACCGCGAAATCTCATCCGCCGCCCACATCTCAGCAAGCTCCGTCATCTTCGACTGCGCAGCCTGCAATTCCGTCAGCAAGGCGGCCTGCCGGTCGTTGGCGTCGGCGCGTCCGGCGAGGGTGTCGTCCATGGCGGGCGTGTCCAGGCGCATGAGAACGGCCGCCGCGATCCACTCTTCCACCGGCTGAGCGACAATTGTCAGCCGACCGCAGCCGCGATGATCCGGCCCGGACACGCACACGTAGCGACGTCGATCACGCCGAATCGAACTGTAGAGCCGATTTCCGCAGTTGCCACAGCGCAGCATTCCCGACAGCAGATAGCTGCGCGGCGCTCGACGTCCCGACACCTTCTTCGTCTGGAAGAGCGCATGAATCTGGTGGTGCTGGGCCACGCTAATAATCGCCGGCCATGCCGCCGGCCCCACTGCTTCGCCGTGATGATCCCGCAGGCCCGCGATACGCCCGGACAGAAGAATCTGCCGCAGCGTCGGCGTGCGCCACCCCTCCGCGGCCGCAGTCGTCGGGACGTCCTCCGCGGTCATCCACGACACCAGAGAACGCACCGACTCGCCTGCCAGAAAACGCTGCACAAGCATTCGGATAATCTCGGCCTCCGACTCGCGCACCGTGAGCCGGTCGATCTCATAGCCGAAGGGACGCTGTGCTCCACCGTTGGGTTTTCCCTGCTCGACGTTCTGTTGAATCTTGCGCTTGATGCGCTCGGACTTCCGCGCCGACTCGTTCGCGGCGACAGCTGCCGTGATCCGGGCGACGAGCATCCCGTTATCGTTGCCGAAGTCAATGTCCGACGTGACCGTCGCCAGATTTTGCACGCCCGCCTGGTCGCACAGTTCCACGAACTGCTCCCACTCCATCGGGCGGCGGGTCAACCGGTCCTGATGGTAGGCGACGATCGCGTCCCGCCTGCCCGCGCGAATGTCCTCGAGCATGCGTTCGTAGGAAGGCCGCGCCTTACCCCGGAACGCTGAGATATCGTTGTCGATGTATTCCTCAGCAACGGTCCAGCCCCGCTCGGCAGCGAGCTTCCGGCAGTCCTCCAACTGGCGCTGCACTCCCAACCCCAGCCCGGTCTGGTCCGAGGAAATCCGTGCATAAATCGCTGCCGTGCGGATGATCTTCATAGGGGTCACATTAGCGTTGTGTGGGCAACGGCGTCCTCCTCTGCTGGTTCCACCACCACACCATCAACACCAACGGATGGACAATCCGCATGATCAACGGCAAACCCCAAATACGCGGCCCACTCCTCTGGGACCCCACCCAAACCTGGCGCCCCGCCCACAGCCACCGNGCCACCGCGCCAACACCCCCAGCCCCGAACCACCCTGGCGCAACTAGCCGAACCTGGCCGCAGCTGCTAGCCGAACCTGGCCGCAGTGGGTCCAGTCGTGGCGCGCGGGGCAAGACGAGTGCTCAGACTGAACTAGGGCAGCTGCTCGAGCCAGACGCGCATCAGGGCGATGTCGTCGACGGTGATGCCTACCTCGGAGCGCGGCGGAATTAGCAGCGACGGTGTCTCCAGCGTGGCGTTGCGTACCGTCTCCCCGTGCAGTTGCACGTCGGCATCGTCGATCCAGATGAACGGTGCCGGCATGTTCTGGTCTTCTTCGATGCGCTCGGACTTCCAGAGTCCCGTCTCGCCATCGGTGCGGCCGGGGCGTTTCGGCGGAGTCGTCACGTCGAGCATGCGCCCGCCGGCCAGGCCGTGCAGCTCGGGCACGAGCAGCTGCCGGGTGGCATCGAACTCGTTCCAAGAGGTGAGCCAGACCAGCTCGACTCCGTACTGCATCAGCAGGGAGTCGAGCGCCGTGATCAGGCGGGGAGCCCAGTGCACGTCGCGGGTTGCAGCGTGACCGTCACCGTACTCGATGTTGATCGATGCCTGGGCTACATCTCCCCAGGCCGGGTCTGGCTCGGAACGGGGGCACAGGCATCCGTTGACAGAGAGGTAAAGTCGTGGAACGCTCACCTTGCCTGCCCATCGTGACCGGTGGCGTGGCTGGCATCAACGATGCGTGCCGTATCGGCCGTATCGGCCGTGGTGGTATCGCTGTTCAGCGTGAAATTGTGAATTGTCGAACTCCCAAGAATATGCATCTGTATATAGCTAAGCACGCACGAGCGACGTACGCCTCCCCGCGAACTGGGTGAACTTTAGGGCCGTCTCTGTGGTGGCGTTTGTGCATGACGAGCCCGCGCCGAAGATGGCCCGGGCTTAGCCCGCCAGTTCGGCCATACGCGACAGTGCCAACTGCGTGTACAGGGCCGTTCCGTCGGCCAGGACATCGTCGTCAAAGGTTGCCGCGGGGGAGTGATTGAAGGCGGCGGTGGAGGCATCCGCTTGTCGCGACACGGCCGAGAGAAAGACAAAGGTTCCCGGTACCTGTTGCAACACTCGCGAGAAGTCCTCGGAGCCGCTCAGGGGGTTGACCATGCGGGTGAACCGCTTTTCACCGAAGAGTTCACCGACGACGCGCTCGGCCCGGCTGGTTTCGCCCTCGTCTGTGACGGTCGATGGATATTCGGTGGCGTAATCCACCGCTACTTCAACGCCGTGCGCTGCCGCGATTCCCTCGAGCAGCCGGGGGACCACGCGCGCCAGCTTGGCCCGCGACTCGGGTGTGTATGACCGAACGGTCGCCTCCAGTCGCGCGGAGTCGGGGATGATATTGCGCTTGGTGCCGGCCTGCAGTACCCCGACCGAGAGCACCACCGGGTCGAACATGTCGAATTGGCGGGTGACCATCACCTGCAGGGCGGTGACCATTTCGGTAATCACCGTCACCGGATCCTGCGCTTGGTGCGGGGCCGAACCGTGCCCGCCGGCCCCGTGCACCGTCACAGTGAGGCTATCGCTGGCCGACATCAAGGTTCCGGCGCGACTGGCGAATTGCCCGTTGGGTGCGCCGGCCGACACGACGTGCAGGCCGTAGGCGGCGTTCGCCCGGCGGCCGGCGGCGTCGAGTACGCCCTCGCGAATCATCACTCCCGCCCCGTCGTACCCTTCCTCACCCGGCTGGAACATGAGCACGACGTCTCCGGCGAGCTGGTCACGGTGGTGGGCGAG
The DNA here is from genome assembly GCF_004403585.1 of Cryobacterium sp. Hb1. Lineage (NCBI taxonomy): Bacteria > Bacillati > Actinomycetota > Actinomycetes > Micrococcales > Microbacteriaceae > Cryobacterium > Cryobacterium sp. Hb1. Next base: position 3,804 of record NZ_SOHI01000013.1, read on the forward strand.
CAGTGTCGCCGCGCCCACGAGCATAGACGTGTGCAGGTCGTGACCGCAGGCGTGCATGGCGCCGTCAATGCGCGAGCTGAACTCCCATCCGGTACGTTCCTGTACTGGAAGCGCGTCCATGTCGCCGCGCAGCAACACCACGGGCCGTGAAGCGGATGCCCCGGCGCCGGTTCCGCGCAACACCGCCGTCACCGAGGTGGTGTCGCTCCCCAGACTGATCTCGTACGGAAGGCCCTGGAGGGCCTTGAGCACCTTCTCCTGCGTGCGTGGCAGCTGTAGCCCGATTTCGGGTTCCTGGTGCAGTCGGTGGCGCAGGTCAGTGATGTCTCCGGCGAGTTCACGGGCATCTGCGAGTACGGTCATGGTTTCTCCTTTGAAGGCCACTGGTGGATCCAGTGTGAGCCGCAGCGGGAGAGTTGTCGAGTCACACCAGCGTCTTGCGCAGGAACTCCCGGGTGCGTGGTTGCTGTGAGTGGTCGAACACCTCGGCCGGCGAACCCTGCTCGAGAATGACGCCGCCGTCCAGGAAAACGACCCGATCGGCCGCTGCCCGAGCGAAGCCCAGCTCGTGGGTGACCACGAGCATGGTGGCGCCGCCGGCGGCCAGTGCGGCCATGACATCGGTGACTTCGCTGACGTTTTCCGGATCGAGGGCCGACGTCGGTTCGTCAAACAGAAGCAGGGCGGGTTCAAGGGCCAGTGCCCGGGCGATGGCGACGCGTTGCTGCTGCCCGCCGGAGAGCTGGCGAGGGTAAGCGTTGGCACGATCAGCCACTCCCACCCGGGTCAGCAGCGTCATGCTGCGTTCGATTGCGTCGGCCTTGCTCAGTTTGAGAATGGAGCGCGGTCCGTCGGCAATGTTCTGCAGCACGGTCCAGTGTGGAAACAGGTTGAAGTTCTGAAAAACCATTCCCACTTGGCGACGCTGCACGGCGATCTGGCTTTCCGTGAGCCGGCGCAGGGTCCCTTTAGACTCTTGCCGATAGCCCATGACCTCGTCGCCTACCCAGATCGACCCGCCGCTGGCAACCTCGAGGCAGTTCACGCAGCGCAGCAGGGTGGATTTTCCCGACCCTGACGAACCGAGGAGCGCGACGGTTTCGCCCACGTGCACCTCGAGGTCTATGCCCTTGAGTACCTCGACCCCAGAGAAATGTTTGCGCAATCCGCTAATGCGCAGAATGGGCAGAGTCACGATTGCAGACCGCGATTCCGGTAGCGTTTGGCGGCTCGTCGATCGAAAAACCTGGCAACAATAACCGAGCTGCCATTGCGGCTGGACCCCCGGCCGTAGTGACGCTCAATGAAGAACTGCACGCCGTTGAGCACGGTCGTGATGAAGAGGTACCAAATACTCGCGACGATCAGCAGCGGCACGGTTTGATAGGTCTGGCTGTAGATCTGCTTGACCGAGAACAACAACTCGGTTCCGCCGATCACGCTCACCAGCGAAGTCCCCTTCACCAGCGCGATGATGGAGTTGAAAGTGGGCGGAACGATGAAGCGCATGGCCTGGGGTAGCTGGATTCGAAAGAAGACGCGAACCGGCTTCATGCCCAGGGCTTGTGCCGCCTCAAGCTGCCCCTCGTCAACCGAGATCAGCCCGGCGCGATAGATCTCGGCCTGATAGGCGGCATCGTGCAGTCCAAGACCGATGATGGCCGCCAACAGTGGCGTCACCAGGGTGTTGGACTCGATGGAGGCAAATGTCGGACCAAATGGAATCCCGATGCTCAAAACCGGCACGAGCAGGCCGATGTTGAACCAGAAGATCAGTTGCACGAGCTGTGGTGTACCTCGGAACAACCAGATGTACGACGAGGCGAGCGCGCTCAGCAGGGCGTTATCTGACAGCTTGCACACTGCCAGAACGCCGCCGAGAACCAGACCGATCGTCAGCGCCGTCACCGTGAGAAAGAGAGTCATGACAACGCCCTGGAGCACGGTTTCGCTATTGAGGTATTGCCCGACGACGTTCCATTCAAAGTTGGGGTTCGTCAGCACCAGGTTCACTATTTGAGCGGCGACGACCACGGTAATGATGGAGAGCACCCAGGTAGCGGGCCGCCGGGGAGGCAGCGCCCGCGCTACGTCCACAGGGTGTTGCGGGTGAGGCAATGCGATGTCGGTCTGGTTGCTCGGCAGGTTTGCCATGACTATTGCGGATTTGCGACGAGCCAGTCGGCGTACAGGTTGATGCCGGGCTGTTCGATAATCTCTCGATCGAGACCGTACTTGGTCATGATTTTCTCGTAGTCACCATTGTCAAAGAGCACTTGAAAGCTCGCGAGCAGCGGGTCGGAGAGCTCGGAATCTTTCGGGAGCAGAGCCCCCATGAACTGACCGGCGAACCCGTTGGCGAACTCGTCACCGACGACTTCCAACTCGCCGTTGGATTCTTTGGCTGCGTAGAACAGCGAGGCTCCGCCGGTGAAGAATGCATCCGTTCGCCCTGATCGCAAAGCCAGTACGCCGTCGGGAACGCTCGCGACGCTTAGCACGGTGAGGTCCTTACCCTGCTCCCGGCACTTCACTGCCTGAGCCTCGGCGACTTTGTAAGTGGCGGCGTTGGCGAGTGCTGCCACGGTGACATCACACAATTCGTCCATGTTGGTGACGTTTTTGGGGTTGCCCTTCTCGACGAGAAAAGGCACGACCTCCTGTAGAACGTCAACGAATTCGGCGCCGGGCCGCTCCCTCGGTCCGCCGACCGAGTCGGCGTAGGGAAAGAAACCGAAGGCGTAACGTTCGGCGCTGATCGCGGCGAACGCGCCGGAAATGTCCGGCACGGTGGCGACCGTGACATCGACGCCCATGACCTCGGCGATGGCCTCCATGAGCTCGGCGCCGGCGCCGGTGTACTCGCCGGTTTTTCCGGGCGTCGTGACCCACCATGGCGGGTTTGCACCGCTCGTGACGACAGTGAGCTCGCCAGCGTCCTGAATGTTTTGGGGTAGGGCGTCGTGGATGGCTCGGTCCATGAGAGAGGATGCTGTGGGTTCCGCCGGTTCCGCCGGTTCGACCGCTGCGCTGCACCCGGCTAAGAGCGAGATCGAGAGGGCTATGCAGAGGGTTTTTGCGACCTTGATACGGTTCATTGACAGTGTTCCATTGCTGTAGTTGATGAGGTGAACTCAACACGCCTGCGTACAGGCCTGCGCCGATCTAGTGAAAAAGACGACGGAGCGCTGGAATTGCGCGGTAGAAGCGCCGCTATTTTCGGGGAAAGCCGAGCGTGGCAGAGATTCGGTGGGCGGCGTTGACGACCGAATCTCTCCACGCACCCTCGACATTGCCCGACACCCGCGACATGGCACCCCCAATTACCAGGGCCGCGATCATGTCTCCAGAGTAGTCGTAGACCGGCGCGGCGACTGCCCCTGCCCCGGCATCGACCTCGCCGAGACTGAGGCTGTAACCGCGTTGGCGAATCTCCTCCAATTGTCGGCGCAATTCGGCCTCGTCGGTGATGGTGTGTTCGGTGAACGCTGGCCCGCGATGCTTGAGTACCTGGATCAGGCGTTGCTCGTCCTGGCCCGAGAGCAGCATCTTCTGCCCAGCCCCCGCATGAAGTGGCCGTTTTTTGCCGACATCAACGGAGATACGCAGGGAATGGGTGCTCTCGATGCGGGAGATGCAGATCGCTTCCATGCCCGACGGCGCCACTAGATAGACCGTTTCATTGGTCTGCGCCTGCAACGCCTCCAGCTCGGGCTGCGCGGCGGCCCGCAGTGCCTCGATCGGTTGGATCGCCACTGCGCTGAGGGTGAGTAATCGACTGCCCACCCGATAGTGGTCGCCGATACGCTGCAGAAAACCGCGCGATTCGAGGGTTTTGATCAGGCGGAACGCCTTGTTTCGAGTCACTCCAATGCGCCGGGCGATGTCGGCGACGCGCAGTTCCCTCTGCCCGTTCTCGAACTCGAGCAGAATGTCGAGGGCCGCGGCGACCGGCCCGATCGTATAGTCGGTGGCCGGGCCCGTTGCGACGGTCGGCTCCGTCGGCTCCGTCGGCTCCGTCGAAGCCTCAGAAGCCGCAGAAGCCTTAGAGGTGCCAGGCGTGTCAGAGGTGTCAGGCGTGTCCGAGGTGTCAGGCGTGTCCGAGGTGTCAGCGGTGTCGGTTGTCACGCGGTCACCGCGGTCGTTCGGCGACTGGGCGCATCCGCTATCGAGAGGAGGGAACCGCTCATGAACTGGCCGCCTTTCAGCACGGCGGTGCGACGGCTCGCATCCTGCAACAAGTGGATGTCCCGATGCGGGTCGCCGTCCACGATGAGCAGGTCGGCGAACTTGCCCGCCGCGACGGTACCGACATCGGCTGACATGCCCAGGCACTGGCTGGAGTGGTCGGTGGCGACCGTGATTGCTTCGGCTTCGGTCAGGCCGGCCTCGACCAGCAGTTCCAATTCCATTCCGGTGCGCCCGAATCCGTGGAACGGGTTGGTGTCTGTGCCCGCAGCGATGCGCACACCGAGTCGCACGGCCCGAGCAATGCTCTCTCGATGGCGAGCAGGCATGTCGGCGGTGTGGTCGCGCACGCTGGCCTGGGACAGGGTGCTGTGCCAGTTGGAGATGCACATTGTTGGAACATACCATGTGCCGCGATCAGCCATTTCGCGCGCGCACTCTTCGGTGAGGTAGGTTCCGTGCTCAATGGTATCGACCCCGGCCCGTACGGCTAGGATCGCGCCGGGGTCGCCGTGGGCGTGTGCGCACACCGGGATCCCCTCGAGGTGCGCCTCGTCCACGATGGCGGCGAGTTCCTCCTCGGTGAACAACGGGCGGTGCGGCCGTCGTGCGGCGAACGTCATGCTCCCCGTCATCGCAATCTTGATGACATCAGCGCCCATGCGAATAACCTCTCGAACCTTGGCGCGAGCAGCCACCGGGCCGTCGCACCAGGGTTCGGGCAGACCGGGCCAGATCTCGTAGCGGCCGCGGGAGTTGATCGCGCCGCCCGACACCGGATGGTGATCCATCAGCGAGTTGGTCGGCGACACAATGATCAGCGAGGTCTGCAAACGCGGACCGGGAATGACTCCGCGGTCAACGGCGTCGACGAAGCCGCGTTCCAGACCCCCGAGGTCGCGCGCCGTGGTGATTCCAGCCTCCACCGTCACCTTCAGGGCCGCCACGGTCTGGGACACCAGCAGTCCGAGTGGTTCCGGGTGCGTGACCAGGCTCTGCGCCCATGCTGCATGGTGCGTGTGGCAGTCGATCAGGCCGGGCATCAGGGTTGCGCCGCCCAGATCGACGACCTCGACGCTGACGGGAAGGGGTCGATCGTCGGTCACCTCGACGATACGTTCGCCGCCGATGATCACGGTCGACCGCTCGCGGGCCGGGCCGCCGGTGCCATCGATGAGACGAGCGTTGACGAGGGCACGCAGCTGGGTGGTCATGAAATGGGCTCGTTTCGGGAGGTGGAAAGAAGAGTGGATGCGCGGGCGTGGTTTCGCGCACTCACCAGCACCGACCGCCGCATCTTGCCTGGTTCGGATGGCGGAGTTTCGTAGGACAAAGGGATTACCCAAATTGTATCGCTGCATAGACAGTAGATATATATGATGAACAAGAGTGACCATTGATGCTCGCCGTGAAGGGTTGCGCAAATGTTGATGACAGGACTTGCTCGGGAGATTTTCATCTCGGGAGTGGCCGAAGCGCCATTAGGGGAGATGCGGAACATGAAGACAACAACTCCCCAATTTGAGCAGCCACACGGTCTGCCAGCTCTGATCGGCCCCGTGACATCATGACCATCGAGGATGTCTACGCCCATATTGATGAGGGATTTGCCGCAGCGATCGACGAACTCGCTGGTCTTGTCCGCATCGCCGGCGTGAGTACTCAGCCCACGGATGACCTTGTCGTGTGCGCTCAGATCGTGATGAACAGCGTCTGCGCGAGTGGTCTGCGCGCGCACCTGATCGAGGGCTATGGACCGCCGGCGGTGTACGGCGAACGCATCGTCGACCCCGCTTTGCCGACCGTGCTCATTTACGGGCACTACGACGTGCAACCGGCGGATTTTGACGCGCACTGGCAAAATGATCCGTTCGAGTCCACCATTCGAGACGGCCGCATGTACGGGCGTGGTGCCAGCGACAACAAGGGCCAGCACCTCGCACAGCTGTGCGCGCTGCGTGCCATACTGGCTGCCCACGGCGAGCTTCCCGTGAATGTGAAGGTGCTCATCGAGGGCGAGAAGGAGATCGGAAGCCCGCATCTGGCCGAACTGGTGCGCGATAACCGGAACTTGTTGGCGGCCAATCTCGTCATCACCTCGGATGGTCCCGTTCATCGCAGTGGTACTCCGCAGATCGTGCTCGGCACTCGCGGGCAGCTCGGTGTTGAGCTGCGCACCCGTGGGGCTAACCGGGAGGCGCACTCTGGCAGCCTGGGCGGGCTGCTGCCCGACGCCGCCCAGCTTCTCGTACAGGCGATGGCAACGCTGTGGCAACCCAGTGGTGAGATCGCCGTTGCGGGCGTCTTCGATGACGCGCTGCCCTCGACGCCAACCGAAAGCGCAAATCTGGCCGGGTTGCCCCTCGACCTGAACGATCACTTGACGGACTTCGGCATTTTCGAGCTTCCCGAACCGGCGGGAATAGGGTATTACGAACGGTTGATGCTGCAGCCGACCATGACTATCACCGGTCTGACCAGCGGCTATACCGGACCGGGGATGAAAGCAGTCATTGCCAACGGCGCCCGAGCGCACCTTGATATGCGGCTGGTACCCGGGCAGAACCCCAATGAAATATTTCGGTTGCTCGAGGCGCATCTGGCAGTGCATGCTCCGGATGTCGAGCTGACCCGGCTCAGCTCGGTTCCACCATCGCGCACGGCGCATGGCAATCGCTACGTCGCGATCGTGGCTGGTGCAATAGAGCATGCAACCGGCGTGGTTCCCTTCATCGTGCCGAGCCTCGGCAGCTCGACGCCGAACTTCGTCTTCACGGATATCCTGGGCATTCCCTCAATTCTCGTGCCCTATGCCAATCCGGACCAGAACAATAACGCCGCGAACGAGAACTTCGAGCTGTCGCGATTCAAAGACGGGATGAGAATTTTTGCCACCATCCTCGACCACGTCGCCCACGCGAACTAATTGCAGCGCGAGGCGCAGAGCATCGTCGATCTGGTCGAGTTCTGTCCGGCTGACGTGGCCCACCACTATGCCGAGGCGCTCGGGCGCGACGGCCGAAGTTAGCTCGAAGAAAAACGTGCGTCTGGAACAGGAACGCACCCAATGAAATCTCGCGCTGGAGCGTTGGAGTGCTTGCTCGCTAAATTTCGTGCAAAATAAGTTTCGGTTTTTTCCAGCCTGAAGATCGCGGTTCACTCGGTCGTTATGTCCGCCGATACGACGATGATCAGGCTAAACGCTCCGTCGTACCTATGAATGAACCCGCCAGCAGTCGCAAATTATGCCATGACAGAACGCGCGTGACCGAAAATCAGGGGTTTCGGAGAATATCGTGAGGTTTTGTTCAAAAAGGGCGGGCATGCTGGCGGCCTTGTCCGCGCCACCCCGAAGTGCACGGACCAAAAACCGAGCGAATGGGCGTACCTAGCGTCCATCATTCGCGCCAGATGAAGGATATGCGCCCAAAAAACACGGAAATGCCTCATGCCCACGTTGCCCTCAAAAATACTCGTACGAGTCGTGAGCGCCGCAAACCACGAACCCGCCGACACGAGATCGTAGCGGCGACCGGTACCGCACTCGTTATTGCCGGTCTGGTCGCCAGCAGCGGATTCGTCGCCCAGTCGGCCGATGCCAGGCAAGACAGCATCGCCGCCACGACCGTACTCACCGAAAGCACGGGCCTGCAGAGCGATCAACTCGACTTCTACGTGCAGCGCGGTGAGACGATCACTCGCGATAACGCATCCGCTGCCCTGAGCGCGGCCCACGTCGTCATCGCTGCCAGCCAAAGCAAAGTGGATGCCACCACTCTCACCTCGGTAGCCAGCTCGCTTGCCAGCTACGCGATCCTGCCGATCGAGCGGGTGGAATCGCTCACGGCCGAGGCGAAGGCGGAGACCGCGTCGGTCGCTGCCGCCACGGCTGAAGTCGACCGCGCCGCCGCCGAGGCCGCTGCGGCTGCGGCTGCCGCAGCCGCTGCTGAAGCAGCAGCGCAAGCAGCAGCGCAAGCCGCGGCCGAAGCTGCTCGCGTACAGTCCCTCGCCGGCGGCAACTCCGTCGACGGTGCGCGCGCGACAGCGCGTTCGATGGCCGCCTCGCAGTACGGCTGGGGTGAGGACCAGTTCAGCTGCCTCGACCGGTTGTGGCAGAAGGAATCGGGCTGGAACTACGCGGCCATGAATTCCAGCAGTGGTGCGACCGGAATTCCTCAGGCACTTCCCGGTAGCAAGATGGCGTCGGCCGGCAACGACTGGGCTACCAACGCCACGACGCAGATCAGCTGGGGTCTCGGCTATATCAAGGCCTCGTCGTACGGAACGCCGTGCGCTGCGTGGTCGCACTCGCAGTCTGTCGGCTGGTACTAAAGCGCTAGTCGTCAACGGTTTACGCCCCGGTCACGACCGAATCGCCGAGGAGCGGGCTCTTCCAAGTGGCTGGCCGCAGGTTCTGCGGCGACCATCCAGGGTGCAGGGCCCGGCGCTACGATGAGTGTATAAGGATCCCATGATTGAGTTCGACGAGGCACACCGACGTGCCCGTCGCAGGAGTCCGCATTCACAGTTCGTCTGTGTACACAGTGCGCTGGTTGTTGTTCGTAGGCTGCCCGGTCATTGCCGTGCCGGATTCCCACCCGGGAAGGTCGGCAGTGGCCGGTAGCTCGTGAGCGAGAACAAGCCGCACCCGCACGGCGATGAATTTGATGGAGGCGTTTTTTCAATGTCGTCTGGTTTCACCCGATCGGGTCCGTCGCCGTCGGATCTATCCCCTTCCGGCCCAACGCTCGAAACGTTCATAGTTGATTACTATGAGCATCTGACAGACGAAGATGCGGCGGCCTACGCCCCTGAGGTTCTGGAAGCTCGGGCGCGTGCCCATTGGCGGGTCGCGCAGCGCCGGGTCCCCAAGACCGCGGCCGTCGAGATCCACAATGAATCCGGTCGGAGTGTCGTTTATATCGTCACCGACGACATGCCTTTCCTCGTTGACTCGGTCACGGCCGAGCTGGTGCGCCAGCACGCCGCTATTCACCTGGTCGTGCACCCCCTGCTCATCGTCGCTCGCAGCAAGTCCACGAACGACCTCGTTGATATCAACCGTATTCCGGCCAGCGTCGGCGTCTCTAGCGCCGGCGTCTCCAGTGGTGATACCTCGGCCATGCCCAATATCGCCCACCTCATCGCGACCGGTGATGATGCCTCACACCTCGAGTCCTGGATCGCCATCGAGATCGACAGCGCGAACGACGATGAGCAGGCCAGCCTCATCGGCGGGCTGGCTGCTGTGCTCAACGACGTGCGGGCAGCGGTCGAAGACTGGCCGCTCATGCGCACCAAGGCCAGGCAGATCGCACAAGCGCTCGACACAATTGTTGGTGGCGAGCACATCACAGACGTACACCAGACCCAGCAGCTTTTGCAGTGGCTCGACGAGGGCAATTTCACTTTTCTCGGTTACCGCGAATACAACCTCGAAACACAGGGCGGTGAGGACGTGCTCACTCTCATCGAGGGCAGCGGCCTCGGCCTGCTGCGTTCCGCCGACGCCCGTCATCAGGTTCAGCACCTGACAGATGCCGGCCGTCACAAGGCGCGCGAGCGCACCGCCCTGGTGATCACCAAGGCCAACTCCCGGTCCACCGTGCACCGTCCCGCCTACTTCGACTACATCGGAATCAAGAGTTTCGATTCCGCCGGCGAGGTCGACGGTGAGCAGCGGTTTATCGGCCTGTTCGCCGCGAGTGCGTACACCAGCTCGGTCACCGCAGTTCCGGTGCTGCGCGAGAAGGTCGAGGCTGTCATGACCGAGGTCGGTTTTCCGCCCGAGTCGCACAGCGGAAAAGACTTGCTCGGCATCATGGAGACGTATCCTCGCGACGAGCTCTTCCAGATCGAGGTGCCCGCCCTCGTCACAGCGTCGCTCGCGATTCAGCGTCTGCAGGAGCGTCGTCGTACCCGTCTGTTTCTGCGACCCGACATTTACGGCCGGTTCATGTCGGCGCTGGTCTACCTTCCGCGTGACCGCTACAACACCGGCGTGCGACTGCGCATCGAGAAAGAACTACAAGAGACGTTCAACTCGGGGTCGCTCGATTTTGAAGCGCGAATGACCGAATCTGCGCTGGCGCGATTGTTCTATCGCATCCGCCTGCCCAAAGATGCCCTGGCGGACTCCGTCGATATCGCGGCGCTGGAACAACGCCTGGCCAGAGCCGTTCGCTCCTGGCCCGAGGGGATCAGCGACGAACTGTGCAAGACACACTCGGTCGAAGATGCGGAGCGGTTGGCCGACGTGTGGGCCGACGCTTTTCCCGCCAGTTACCGGGTCGACTACGAAATTACTGATGCGCTCCAAGATATTGGGCGATTTGAGGCCTGTGCCGCGAAAATCAGCCGCCCCGGACTGTACGTGTACCTGCCCAGAACGGCTGGTGACCCGGGCGAAGACGCCCGTATCAAGCTCTACATGACCGAACCGAAAAGCCTCAGCCAGATTCTGCCCTTTCTGCAGAACCTCGGCATCGAGGTGCTCGATGAGGTGCCGTTTGAAATTCAGACCACCGATGGGCGTCGCTTCTACCTCTACGACCTCGGCCTGCACTACCCGGCCGGAGTCGACCCGGTCGCGACCGGCGCACTGCTGGCAGACTCCTTCGGCGCGGCCATCAGTGGTGCCATCGAATCCGACAGCCTCGACCGCCTGGTCTTACAAGACGGCTTGCCCTGGCACCGCGTGGTTATTCTTCGCAGCTACGCCAAGTACCTGCGCCAGATCGGCAACGCCAACTCCTACGGTTTCGTCGCGAACGCCCTGCTGGCCAACCCGGCCGTCACGCGCGGCCTTGTTGCCCTGTTCGAGGCCCGATTCGATCCAGACCTGGCCGACGGCGAGCGGATGCTTCGCGTCGCCGACGTACGCGAACAGCTGCGGGTCGCAATGGAGCAGGTTGCCACCCTCGACGCCGACCGGGTGCTGCGCACACTCATCACCCTGATCGAAGCGTCGCTGCGCACGAATTTCTTTCAGCACAAGCCCTATCTCAGCATCAAACTCGACCCGTCACAGATCGCTCAGATGCCCTCACCCAGGCCCATGTACGAAATCTGGGTGTACTCACCGCGCGTGGAGGGTGTGCACCTGCGTTTTGGCAAGGTAGCCCGTGGCGGGCTGCGCTGGTCCGACCGCCGTGAAGATTTCCGTACCGAGGTGCTCGGCCTGGTCAAGGCCCAAACGGTCAAGAACGCCGTCATCGTGCCCACCGGCGCCAAGGGCGGATTCTTCGCCAAGAAGCTACCCGACCCCGGTCGTGACCGTGCGGCCTGGATGGCTGAGGGTATCGATAGCTACAAGACCTTCATTCGTGGACTGCTCGACCTGACCGATAACCTGGTGGCCGACGTCGATGGCGAACACGTCGTTGCACCGCACCGGGTGGTGCGGCATGACGACGACGACAGCTATCTTGTCGTCGCCGCTGACAAGGGCACGGCATCCTTCTCCGACATCGCCAATGGGCTGGCCGCCGAGTACGGTTTCTGGCTCGGCGACGCTTTCGCCTCCGGTGGCTCGGTCGGCTACGACCACAAGGAGATGGGCATCACCGCCAAGGGAGCCTGGGAGTCGGTCAAGCGCCACTTCAGCGAACTCGGTGTCGACACTCAAACCGAAGACTTCACCGTCGTCGGTGTCGGGGATATGTCCGGTGACGTGTTCGGTAACGGCATGCTGCTCTCCAAGCACACCAAACTCGTCGCGGCTTTCGATCACCGGCACATTTTTCTCGACCCCAACCCTGATCCGGCGCTCTCTTTCGCGGAACGCACCCGGTTGTTCGAGCTGCCGCGCTCATCCTGGGCTGACTACGGGACCGATCTGATCAGTGCCGGTGGCGGCGTCTTCCCTCGCCAGGCCAAGGTCGTTCCCATCTCGGCCGAGGTGCAGGTCGTGCTCGGGCTGCCAGAAGGGACCGCCCAGCTGAGCCCGCCGGAATTGCTGCGGGCGATTCTGCTGGCGCCGGCTGACCTGCTCTACAACGGCGGCATCGGAACCTACATCAAAGCGAGCAGTGAATCGGCCGCGCAGGTTGGCGATAAAGCCAACGACGGCATTCGGGTCGACGGCAGGGACCTGCGGGTCAAAGTCGTCGGGGAGGGCGGCAACCTCGGGTTCACTCAACTCGGCCGCATCGAAGCCGCGCTTGCCGGAGTCATCCTCAACACCGACGCGATCGACAACTCGGCCGGGGTGGACTGTTCCGACCACGAAGTCAACATCAAGATCTTCGTGGACCGAATGGTCGCAGCCGGCAAACTCGACCCGGCCGAGCGGGCCGGGTTCCTCGCCGAGATGACCGACGAGGTCGGGCGGCTGGTGCTGGTGGACAACGTCGATCAGAATATTCTGCTGCTCAACGACCGCATGCTCGTGAACAACTGGAGCCCGAGCTATGAGCGCCTCATGAACTGGCTTGAAGAATCGGGAGATCTGCAGCGCGAGCTGGAGGCTTTGCCGACGACAGCCACGCTACGGGAGCGTCTGGACCGCGGGCAGGGACTGACCAGCCCCGAGTTGAGCGTGCTCGCCGCCTACGCCAAGATCGAGCTGGCTACCGCCCTGCGGAGCAGCGACCTGGCCGATGACCCGTGGTTCGGTAGTACCCTGCGCGGATACTTCCCGGGGCACCTGTCCGAACGTTTCGATGCCGAGCTGGACACACATCCGCTTCGCCGGGAGATTATCGCGACGGTCGTCGCGAACGACATGATCAACCTCGGCGGCATCACCTTCGCTTTCCGTGCGATGGAGGAGACCTCGGCTAACTCGGCGACGATTGCGCGAGCGTTCGTGGCTCTGCGCGAGGTTTTCGACCTCGACTCGATGGTCGACGCACTCAACGCGCTGCCGTCGTCGTTCCCGACCAAGAAATGGACGTCGATCCACCTGGACATTCGCCGTCTGCTCGACCGTGCCGTGCGTTGGCAGGTCAATCAGGGCACCAGCATGCCTGTCGGCGCGGTCATTGCCGCGTACACGCCGCAGATCGCGCTCGTGCGCGCGCACCTCGGCGACTACCTGCAGGGCGCCGATCGCGGGCGCCTCGAAACGCAGGAGAAGAAGGCCAGGGAGTGGGGTCTGCCCGACGACCTCGGTCGTCGCTGGTCGGAATTGTTCGAAGCGTACGCGCTACTCGACGTAGCCATGATCGCGGCCAGGGCGCACGTGCAGGTCACCCGGGTCGCCGAAATCTACTACACGATCTACAACCGTTTCGGCGTCGACAGTCTGCTCGAGCGCATCACCAAGCTGCCGCGCAAGGACCGCTGGCAGGCCCTCGCCCGCGCAGCTCTCCGCGACGACCTCTACTCGACCGTCGCAGACATGACGCGGTCCGTGCTCGATGAAACACATGCCGGAACTGCCGACGAGCGCCTCCTCGCTTGGGAAGAACTCAACGCCGAACAGCTCGGCCGGGCCCGTAGCGTGTTCGACGAGGTCAATTCGCTCGCGCAAGATGACATGGCGTCTCTCTCGGTCGCCGTGCGCCTGCTGCGTTCCATCGTGCGCCGCTGAGCATCGGGTGACGGGCTGCGAAGCATCCGGTGACGGGCAGCTAAGCATCGGGTGAAGGGCCGCCAAGCATCGGTGACGGGGGTGTGACTCACGCGTGGCCAACGCTGCTGGTTGGCGCCGCGGCGGTCATGACAACGGCGCTCAGGCATCCCAACCGCGCGCCGGGAGATTGTCGAGCCAATCGTCGAGCGGGGTCGACGTAATCGTGCCGCTGCCGAGTGGGGGTCCGTGCGCTGGCGGCACGCGAGACGATGATTGCTGATCGAAATCGACGGCCGGAGTGATGGTGACAGTCATCGGCGGAAGAGCGATTCCAACGGAGGTCCAGGCCTCGCCGGACAACCTGCTTATCGGATGTAGATACGTGTGAAACATCAAAACCCCTGACTCGATGCGGTCAAAACCGCTACCGGGGTCTGGGGTAACACTTCGACGCTACGCGCAAAGATGTCAAAACATCAAGAGTTCTGCATTAACGGTAGGAGAACTCGCCGCCAAAAACGCCAGTGAATTCCTGCCCGAGAGCGCGCCCGGTACTGCTAGGGCAGGGAGGCGATCACAATGGCGGCGGCCATCCAAAGGGGCATCGCTAAGACCATCAGTGCGAGGCCGACCCATTGCAGCCGCGCATACGGCTGATTGATGCCGCCACGATTACGGGTGCGCACAATGTCGACTACCGAGATGACCATGCCGACGAACATGAGTGGAGAAACCGAAAGCAGCACGAGAACGTTGAGCGGGTCATCGCGCACAGACGAGCACACTGCGACGCCGGGCACGCAGTAGATGACGAACAGTGCCGCGCTGATCCAGAGCGAAATGGGAATGTGCCGCGTCGACGTCGTGATAGTTGCGTTCATGATGCGACCCCCGTTAGTGCCTGCGATTTCTGACAGTAGCACGGGGGTGAGGCTGGGTCAGCCGATGTAGCCGAGTTGGGTGAGCCTGGTGCGTACCTCGGCGTCGCTTGGCTCGACCAGGTGCGTGTCGTCGGGAAACACGATGACGGGAATGTTGGTGCGCCCGCTTATGGCGCGGGCACGATCGGCGCCATCCTCGACGAGGAGCAAATCGACGTAGTCGTAGTCCACCTCGAGGCGGTCGAGCAGCGACTTGGAACGACGGCAATCGCTGCACCACTGTGCTCCATACATCGTGATGCGCGAAGCGGTGGCAGTCGATTCAGTCATACCTACGAGCGTAAGCGGCGCACCTGAGTGTCACGGATGGGGCATCCGCTTTAGTCGTGCAGGTGGTCGACCTGCCAGCCGGTGGATTGCTCGAGCAGATCCAGAATGTTTTGAGCGGATGCCCGCGCTTCGGCCTGGCCGCGCACGTTCACCACGTCGATGGTCAGGGGCAGGCTTTCGCCGAACTTGGGAATCTCCACGTCAATCCGGCCGCCGTCGGGCAGCGCGATGAAAGCGTTCGCTCCAGCCGGGTTCTCTACGTTCGTACCGAGGGCGGTGGCGATGGCCGCGAGGGCATCGGGCTTGGTGCGCTGAACCTGGGCGATGATCGTGGCGGTGAACGTCATGGGGCTCCGAACGTGAGGGGTTGAGGACTCGTACAGTAAAGCAGTACCCGTACCCTGAATCTATGCCTTCTTATCGCGTCACCATGAGTATCGAATCCCTGCACGCAGGAACCGTGCCTGCCTCGGTCGTGCCCCGGGCGGCTGCGGCGGCCGCCGAATTCACCACGGTGGAAGCCTCCGATCTGACGATCGTCGCCGGTGCACCGCGGGTCATCGTGCGTTTCACGGCGGATGACTCGGCGTCGGCCCTGCAGATCGGCGCGCACGTCGTGGCAGATCTGCGGGTCGTCGCCGAGTTGCGGGCGTCGCTGATCACCGAGCGAGTCAAGGGAACCTGGGTGCCGGTGCACTGACCTCGACGTTCACGCGGTAACGCACACGGGCGTGGGCGACACGACGTCAGCCGCGCCCGTGTGCATATTTTGCGAAGCTACTCGACGGGCGCGGTGACCGTGTTGCTCTGCAGTGTGACGGCCGTCTGGGCCAGGAGGTGTCCGTTGATGGTCGCTCCGGTCTTCATGGCGATCATCGTCTGGCTGAGGATGGTGCCTTCGAAGTGCGCGGTCGTGCCGATGGCGACGGATCCGGCAACCTGCCAGAACACGTTCTTGGCCTGCACGCCGCCGGCGAGAATCACGTTCTGAGCCGAAGCCTGTTCCAGGTCCTTGGAGATCTGAAAGATGAAGACGTCATCCGCGGTGCCGGTGAGGGTGACGTCGGTGGAGATGTTCACGTCGGTGCCCCACTTGTAGAGTCCCTGGGTGAGGGTCAGGCCACCGATTTCGCCGGCGCCCAGGTTGATGAAGTCCGGAGTGGTGCGCCCGGCGGCATCGGTGTAAGCGATCTCGAGGTCGCTGACGGCTTCGGTGAGGTACGTGGCATCGGTCACGATGCAGGAGGGACCCTCGGCGTCGACGCTGTAAATCGTGCCATTGGTCACCTCCGGGCAGGTGACGTGAATAGCAGCTCCCGTGATGGGGCTCGCTCCGACGTTTCCGCTGATCGCTGATGTGTAGACGTCCGTGATGCCGGACTTCGAGAGGATAGCAAAGGTGCCGGCCTCTCCAAGGTCGACCACGGCGCGCGGTGCGGGCTCGGATGCGACGGCTCCGCCGATTCCGATGCTGCCCACTCCGATGATGCCGACGACCAGGAGGGCGCCGAGAAGTCGCTTGCGCGACGATGAAAGCTGTGTAAACGAACTCATGTTTTTTTCCCTCTCCAAAGACCCGCACGATGCGGGTCAGGGCAGGGCCACGTGCTGATATGGCCGCCGGTGCTGCACACCGGGCTTCTCCCGTTGACCGGGCTCGCGAGTAGGTGACGCCCCCAAGCCCCAACTGTCGTGCCCTCCGGGCGCAATACGCACATACGTTCGTGCGCCCCCACGACAATGATTCCAACGAATAGAATCTGTCTAACCCCAGACTAGGGGTAGTACGGCCGTTTGCCGTGCTTCGTTCGCCGTACGACTAAACGATCGGGTCCATCGAGCTCAGGTGGGAGGAGTCGTTCCACATCTGCAACACGCGGTTCTCGCGCTCCCAACCGAGCGTTGACACGGTTGCGGTGCCGAGGCTCAGGCTCTTGCCAGCGACGGCGGGCAAATCCATCCAGCGCGCGGTCAGGATGCGCAGAAAGTGTCCGTGGGCGAAAATGGCCACTCGGCCCTCGGCTGCGAGGCAGGCGTCGATGGCGAGATCAGCCCGTGCGCCCACTTCCTCCACGGATTCACCATCCGTAATAGGGTCGCTCCACACGGTCCAGCCGGGAATTTCCGAGCAGATGTCCGCGGTTCGGCGTCCCTCGTACACCCCGTAATCCCATTCCAGTACGTCGTCGGTGGCCACGCCCTGCGCGCCGTAACCGGCCCGTTCCATGGTTTCCCAGGCACGCACCAGCGGGCTCGAGTAGACCCGATCGAAGTGTCGACCGTCCAGCATCTCGCCGAGAGCATCCGCTTGACGGCGCCCGAAGTCGGTCAGTGGAATGTCGGTGCGCCCGGTGTGTTGACCGGAGATGCTCCACTCGGTCTGCCCGTGGCGAATAAGAACGATGTCGTTCTGGGTCATGCGGCTCCCTCGCGTGTGCCGCAGGAACGCGGCCGATCAAGTCTACGTTTCGTGCGCCGGGCAGCCCCGACCGGGGACGCCTCGGCGTCGACCCTTGGGTTCGAAAAAGTTGGCAGGCTGGATGCCACCTGCGCATGTGTCAACTGACCCCGGATGTTCAATTTCGACCCCGGCGAGAGTCGTAGGCTAAAGGCCTAGCCATCGAGTCTGAGACGGGTGCCATGAGGGTCATTAGTTACAACCTCCGCAAGAACCGTGCCAGCGGCGAACTCGTCGCCCTGGCCGAACGGTACAGTCCCAACATTCTCTGCCTGCAGGAATGCAACACCATCGATCTGCCGGCCGAGGTCGGAAACCTGCACCTGGCCGATTCGACTCATCGCAATCGCCTCGGCCTGGCCATCTACTATCGCAGGGACCGCTTCACAGCGATCAGGACGCAGACCTTCGCGCTCAAGAAGTCGCTGCACGACCGTGTCGCCGCGCCCGCACACGAACGCCTGATCGCCACCCGCCTGGTTGATAATGTCGCGCAGCGGGAGTTCGTCGTGGCATCGTTTCACGCAGCGCCGCTGACCGCGCTCAATTCTCTGCGCCGCAACCAGATTCGCAGCGCCCACGAAGAGTTGAGCGTTCTGGGCCCCGGCCTGCCGACCCTCATGGTCGGCGACTATAACTATCCAATCTTCCAGGGCAAGCTCGGTAATAAAGTGAACCAGTCCGGCTACGATCTCACGCTCAGCGATACGCGCACGTATACCCGTTATAAGTTCTTTCGCGGACACTTCGACTTGGCAACCTCGATGGGCTTGATAATTTCCAATGTCGAGACCCTCCCGCAGGGCACCTCAGATCACATGCCCATTCTGGTAACGGCTACCTATTCCGACGAGCCTAGGATGCAGACGGATGCCGCGCATCACCATGCCAACCCGGCCGCCTCCGAGTCGGTATCCATCGAGGGCGCCGACTTCACCATCTGAGGTAGTGACCAAACCGCCGCCCGCCTTAGACGAGCAGCTCGATTATTCCGCGCACGATGGTCGCGAACGACCCGAGATAGGCAACGATTACGAGCAGGCGGCGGGCCACGTGCGGCTCGACCACAGAGGCCAGCCGGTCACCGATGATGAGCCCCACGATGCAGGCGCATCCGATGAGCACCCAGACCAGCACGGGCAACTGGGGCAGGTCGGCCGATCCTAGGGCGAATTTTGAGGCCAGGGACGCCAGCCCGATCGTGAGAAAGTACGGCTGCATGGTCGCGGCAAAGGACCGCTGCGGCCATCCCGTGGCAATCGCGTAAATACTCACCGCCGGACCGCCGACACCGGCCGTCGTGTTCATGAACCCGCTGGTCATGCCGGCCATCACGCGAAAACCGAGTCGGTCGCGCACAACGACCCGGCCGAGATTCACCGATATGGTCAGACCGGCTGCCACGAGTACGCCGATGGAAATTTCGAGCCAGGCCACCGAAACGAACTGCAAAATGTAGGAGCCGGGCACGATACCGACAACGGCGCAGAGTGCCAGAACTATGTAGCGCCGCCAGTCCACCTGCCGAAATACTCGCGTCAGGATGATGCTCGCCGTGAGGACCCCGCACACGTTGACCACGATGACGCCGTCAACCGGCCCGAGCAATAAAACCAGAAAAGGCGCCGCTACCAGGGCGAAGCCCATGCCCGTGATGCGCTGCATGCTCGACCCGACCAGCACGGCCGCAATCACCAGAACGGTCGTCCACACGTCAAGGTCTCCCAGCTCGGTTGTTGCTGTCCACGATACCGGCCCGGGCCGCACCGAATGGCGTGGGCAATGCTGGGTGGCCTACCGTTGACACATCGGCAGGTAGCCGGCGCGACGAAAGGACAACGGATGCCCGACCTCAGTTTTGCCACCGAAAACGTTTTGCAGGGGCGCACCTTCGACGCCGTATTGTTCGACATGGACGGTACCCTCATCGATTCCACGCCGGCGGTCGACCGCTCGTGGGCCGTTTGGGGAAGGGAATGGGGCGTGGCCAAGGACGAAACCGCCCACGGTCGCCCGGCGCGCGACATCATCGCAGAACTCGTGCCAGCCGCCCGCGTCGACGAGGCGATCGACCGCATTCTCGCCCTCGAAATCGCTGACACCCAGGACATCACCGTGTTGCCCGGCGCCGCAGCGCTCCTGGACAGCCTGCCGGAGAGTCGACGGGCGATCGTCACGTCCTGCGCGCGGCCATTGGCGGTCGCACGGCTGGCGGCATCCGCTTTGGTGGCACCGAGCGTGATCGTGACCATCGATGACACCCCGCGCGGCAAACCGTTCCCTGAACCGTTTCTGGAGGGAGCCGCCCGGCTCGGCGTCGACCCGCGTCGGTGTCTGGTAATCGAGGATGCGCCCGCCGGGTTGCAGGCCGGCCGCGCCGCTGGCTGCACCACGATCGGAGTCGCCGGAACCTATCCGGCGGCCGAACTCGAGGCCGACCTCGTCGTGCCCGGGCTCGATCATCTGCGCATTGAATGCACTGACGACGGTCTCATTGTTCGGTTCAAGTTGCCGAAAAACTAAAGAACGGTCAGCGCAGCCATCCAAATGAACGTAACGTTAATAGGCGGTATGTGCGTTCGGCTTTTCCGAGTGGTGCGAGCCGCGTAACGAAAGGTTTTTCCCTCTTGGACGACGAATGCATCCACGGACTCGAGGGCCAATTGTGCGCTCTGTGTTTTCCCAAAGTTGTTACTGAGCCCCTCACCCCGGTGAAAAAAACCCGCGCACCGAAGCTGTCCTCGCTGCGCGACCCGCTGCCGACGGCGGCTATGCCCGCCGCACGCACGGCCCGCCCGGTTCGCGTGGCCGGCGCGCCTCGCCCGGTGCGAGCTGAGAAGGTCTCGACCGACAACGTCGACGAGCAGCGCGTGTACCACCTCACGCACATCAGCAACCTCGGTGCGATCCTGCAGGACGGACGCCTGCTTGCCAACGACGCCCTCACCGCGCGGCCGACCGTCGACATCTCCGCACCGGGCACTCGCGACCTGCGCCGGGCTGCCCGCGTCTCCGGCGATGGTCGCAGTGTTGCTGAGTACGTGCCCTTCTTTCTGTCGCCGAATGCGACCGTCTGGGAGAGCGTTCGCGCTGAAGCCGCTGACCCGCGCCTGGCGCGCGATGCCCACGGCTCCGAGGCCTTCGACTTCGTCATGCTCGTGAGCACGGTCAAGAAGATCAATGATGGGATGGCGGCGCGTGCCGCAGCTGAAATTGTCTCGGCCAATGCCCCGGTAGACGAGGCCCAGCTAGACCCCGCCCAGGATCTGACCGCGCCAGATGCTGACGCCGCCGAGGAGGCGGTTCCGTTCGTTGCGAGCGTGATCGCCGTCACCAACGGTGATGCCGCCGGCGCGCTGACCCGGTTCGGCGCCACGCCGGCCACCGCCGAACGCATGCTGCAGACCCTTCGCGCCGAAGCAGACGGTGCGATGCTTCTCGAAGCCGAGCTACTCGTTCCCGACGCCGTGCCGATGGACCTGATCACGCTCATCGGCGTCTGCAACGACAATGTGCGCGAAACTGTGCGCGGCATCCTGAAGGCCAGCTCGTATAAGCCCAAGGTTGCGGTCTACCCGCCGTGGTTCCACACCTCCGCTGATCCCCAGTAGGGCTTGGTTGTCGGCCCGGACCCGGAGAGTAAGCCCATGATCTGGCCTGATCGTGAATCCAGATCTAGACGACCCCGAGCGGGAGATGCTCACCGATGGGCAGCTCCACCCGGATCCGGTCGCCCGGTTGCACGATGCCGCCGGTCACCACGACGCCCATGATTCCGCCGCGGCGATGAACCGCGCCGGCAGCATCCGTTTTGATGAGCTGCTTCATCAGGCCTTTCTGGTAGCCGTTGATGAGCGAGCAGGGGCTGCGCATGCCGGTGATCGAGACCACGGCCTCGCTGCCGAAGTGCAGTCGGGTTCCAAGCGGCAGGGTCATCAGATCGATTCCAATGGTCGTCACGTTTTCGCCCAGCTCGCCCGGTGCGACCGTATACCCGGTGGGTACGAGGTCGTCGAACAACTCTGCGGCCATGAAGTGCACCTGGCAGAGGTTGGGCGCCGTGGGATCACGTTTTTTGGCATAGCGGTGCTGCACCGTGGCGCCCGCGTGAGAATCGCCCTCGACACCGATTCCAGCCAGCAAACGGATGCTTGCGAACACCGGCTTACTGAAGCGGTGCGCGTCATCGCGGCTGACAGAAACGACCGCGCCGGGACGTCCCTCGAGTGCCATGTCCTTGATTCTGCCATAGCGCACGCACGTTCGAGGGAACGCATACAACACCGACTGCGCAGACGTCAAAATGTCTGCGTCAAGTGGTTGACGCACCAGCACGCTCGGCCTACATTTCATCAGTGGAAAGGTTGCCGATGACCAGTGTTGCCCCCGACAGTCACGACCAGTTCAATGAGGGTACGGCTGAACCACCGCCACTACCGACAGACGAAACCGCCCCGCATATTGCCCGGCCCTACCGAGCCCTGGAGCGAGAGTTGGAACGCGCGGTGCGCGATCGCGTCGACGTCAACCTGCGAGTCACCGCGGCGGTCAACGCTATGCGCGACGGCGGCTGTTCCTGGGCTGATATCGCACGCCTCCTTGGTACCGCCCCGCAGACCGCGCACAAGAAGTACAGCAAGCCGCGCCTGCCACGCGCCCCAAAGGACGCCTGACGAGATCAGAGCGTGCCCAACGCCGCGCCCGCGATAATCCCGCGTGCCGGGGGCCGCACGTCGGGTTTGCGGCCCTCGGTCGGGCGATTGCATTGTGGCCCAGATCACACGGTCGTGATATAGCCTTGAGGCGAATTCTCCCTGATTGAAAGGACACCATGCACGCCTCCGAGACACTCAGTAACAACCTGCAGTCCGTTCTGGTCGACCTGATCGAATTGCACGTGCAGGGCAAACAAGCGCACTGGAGCGTCGTTGGAAAGAACTTCCGCGACCTGCACCTGCAACTCGATGAGATCATCGTCGATGTGCGTGAATTCTCCGACCAGGTCGCCGAACGCATGCGCGCACTCGACGCGATGCCTGACGGTCGCAGCGAGACGGTCACCAAGGCCACCAACCTGCCGAAGTTTCCCGACGGCGAAGTCGACACGGCCGAGACGGTCACCCTCATCACCGAACGGCTCGACGCCACGGTCGCCAACATGCGCAAGGTGCACAATGAGGTCGACGAGGAAGATCCCACCAGTGCCGATCTTCTTCACGCTTTCATCGAGAAGCTCGAGCAGTATTCCTGGATGGTCAGCGCGGAGAACCGCAAACCGCGCAAGCGTTCCGAGGTGAAATCCGCGCACTGAGCTTGCTGACGCATACTCCAGGTTTCTCCTGGGGTAGCGTCGGTGTGGAAGAGAAAAGTGCCATCATGATCAAATGACCTTTCTCGCGAATGAATCCCGTTATGAGTCCATGCCCTACCGTCGTGTCGGGCGCAGCGGCCTCAAGCTTCCCGCCATTTCGCTCGGTCTGTGGCAGAATTTCGGCGATGACAAGCCGCTTGCCACACAACGAGCTATTCTTCGCCGGGCCTTCGACCTGGGCATCACCCACTTCGACCTGGCCAACAACTACGGTCCGCCCCCTGGGTCGGCCGAAACGAACTTCGGCCGGCTGTACCGCGAAGATTTCAGCGCCCACCGCGACGAACTCGTGCTCTCGACCAAGGCCGGCTACGACATGTGGCCGGGCCCGTATGGCAACTTCGGCAGCCGTAAATCCTTATTGTCGAGCCTCGACCAGTCGCTCTCGCGCATGGGCGTTGACTACGTCGATATCTTCTACTCGCACCGTGCCGACCCCGATACCCCGCTCGAAGAAACCATGGGCGCACTGCACACCGCAGTGACGAGTGGCCGCGCCCTCTACGCCGGAATCTCGTCGTACTCGCCCGCACGCACCCGAGAAGCAGCCGCGATTCTGGCCGACCTCGGCACCCCGCTGTTGATTCACCAGCCTTCCTACTCGATGTTCAATCGCTGGGTCGAGGACGACCTGCTCGATACGTTCGACGACATCGGCGTCGGCTGTATCGCGTTCTCGCCGCTGGCCCAGGGGCTGCTCACCGACCGCTACCTCAGTGGTATTCCGGCGGACTCCCGGGTCGCCCGGGATGGCTCGGCGAACAAGTCCATGGTGAGCGCGGAGGCGCTGACCCGTATCCGCGCCCTAACCGAGATCGCCTCCGGCCGTGGTCAGTCACTGGCCCAGCTG
This sequence comes from Cryobacterium sp. Hb1, assembly GCF_004403585.1. Lineage (NCBI taxonomy): Bacteria > Bacillati > Actinomycetota > Actinomycetes > Micrococcales > Microbacteriaceae > Cryobacterium > Cryobacterium sp. Hb1. The sequence continues at coordinate 27,399 of NZ_SOHI01000013.1, forward strand.
GCATTGGCCTGGGTGCTGCGCAATTCAGCGGTGACGAGCGCGCTTATCGGGGCATCGTCGGTCGCCCAGCTCGAGGCGAACGTGGGGGCACTGGACAACCTCGACTTCAGCGCCGAGGAACTGGCCGCCATCGACGAGCACGCTGTCGATAACGGCATCAACCTGTGGGCAGCGTCGAGCGCGGTCTGATCACGGCTCGAGGAGACCGCGAATGTCATCGGCGGTCAGCGCGGTGCTGAACATGGCGTCGTCGTCAAGCACAGCGTTGAACAGCTGCGATTTTTGCTTCTGGAGTGCCACGACCTTCTCTTCGATAGTGCCGGTCGCGACGAGCCGGTAGACCATCACGTTGCGGGTCTGGCCGATGCGGTGGGTGCGGTCGATGGCCTGCGCCTCGGTTTGCGGGTTCCACCACGGATCGAGCAGAAAGACGTAGTCGGCTTCGGTGAGGTTGAGACCGAAGCCGCCAGCCTTGAGACTGATCAGGAACACCGGCGCCGCACCGCTTTTAAACCGGTCGATCACCTCGCTGCGCCGCAACGTCGACCCGTCGAGGTAGCAATACGGAACACCCTGCGCGTCGAGCCGGGCGGCGGCGAGCTTCAAAAATGACGTGAACTGGCTGAAGACGAGTGCCCGGTGTCCCTCGCTGATGACATCGCCCAGCTGTTCGAACAGGGCGTCGAGCTTGCTCGAACGCACGCCCGCATACTTCTTGTCGACGAGGGAGGCGTCGAGGCTCAGTAGGCGCAGCAGGGTGAGCGAGCGAAAAATAATGAACCGGTTCTTGTCGAGTTCCTCGATCAAACCGTAGAGCTTCTGCCGTTCCCGCTGCAGAAACGTGTCGTAGAGATTCTGGTGCGCCGGGTTCAGCGCGATCTGCAGCTCCTGCTCCTGCTTGGGCGGCAGGTCACGGGCAACAACGTCCTTGGTCCGGCGCAAAATCAGCGGGCGGATGCGCCGCCGCAGCTTCGCAAGCCGCTCGGGGTTCTCGCCCCGGGTTACCGGCCGTACGTAGTCCTCGATGAATTTGCGCGATGAGGCAAACAGGCCCGGCGCGACAATACTGAACAGCGACCACAGATCCATCAGGTTGTTCTCCAGCGGAGTTCCCGTGATGGCCAGTTTGAACGGCGTGTTCAATTCCTTCGCGCAGGCATAGGCGCGGCTCGTGCGGTTCTTCACGAATTGCGCCTCATCGAGAATGAGGCCAGCCCAGGCCACTGCCTGGTATGCGTCGAAATCGAGACGGAACAACGCGTATGACGTGATGAGTACGTCGACGTCGGTGGCGGCATCCGCTATGAGCGTGCGGCTTTTTACCTCCGTCGCCGTGAGAGTGCGTACCCGCAGCCCGGGCGTGAATCGAGTCGCCTCGTTCTGCCAGTTCGCCACAACGGATGTCGGTGCCACGACCAGGAACGGCCCCGGCCCAGAGGCGCTCGCGTGCACCAGCAGCGCCAGGGTCTGGAGTGTTTTACCGAGGCCCATGTCATCGGCGAGTACCCCGCCCAGCCGGTGCTTCCAGAGAAAAGCGAGCCAGGTGAACCCCTCCTGCTGGTAGGGGCGCAGGGTGGCACGCACGCCGCCCGGAAGCGAAGTCGGGTCGATGCCGGCCAGATTTTTGAGCCCGGCGGCGGCGGCCCGCCACGAGATTGCCGGCACTGTCTCGTCGGCGAGATCCTCGAAATCGCTCCATAAACTGGCCTGGTAGCGGCTGATGCGCAGGCCGGTCTCCCACTCCTGCAGTGCGCGGGCTTCGTTGATGAGTTCGTGCAGCTGCTCGAACTCGGGGCTCTGCAGGGAGAGATAGCTGTTGTCGACCAGTCTCAGGCGGGTCTGGCCCTTCGCAAGAGCCTTGAACAGCGGGCCGAATGGCACCGTGATCGCGCCGACGGTGACGATCACGCCGAGATCGAACCAGTCGCGCTGGTCGGTCTCCACCGTCGTGATCACCAAGTGCGGTACTTCGGTGCGCTCAAAGTCGTCGGGCAGTACCTCGGGAAAGCGCACCGAGGCGTCCGTGCTGGTGACCAAGACCGTGCGTTGCAGCGTCGGGTAGACGGAGCCGAGAAACTCGGCCGCATCCTCTGCGGGGACCATCGCCGCCTCGACGCGTCCGACCAGGTGACGCTGCTCGCGGTTCAGCGGGCCAGCGGTCGGTGCAAGCGTGAACACGGTCGGCAGGCCGAACCGCACACTGTAGATGCCGTGGCCGGCGATGATTCCGGCGGCCTCGAGGGGGTGGTTCTCCCCGTCGATGTGCAAGCGGGCTTGCAGAACCAGGGGGCCGGCAGAATCTGTTCGAGAGGCGTCGAGGCTGATCTCGGCGAGCGAACCGACCCGCACACAGACGCCTTTCTTGGCGCCGACGAAGCCGATCCCGAGCTGTTCGGCCTCTCGCAGCAACGGCCAGAGCAGCGCACTGGTGAAGTTGTCGAGGTAGATCCAGTCGGTTTCCTGGCTCGTGTACACCTCGCGCACGGCCTTGTAGAGGGCGGCGAACTGCGAGATCCAGCGATGGTGTTCGGGGTCGAGGTTGAACCGGTTCAGCTGAAAGGTGAGGTGGCTCCAGGTGACGTTGCTGCGCACCCAGTTACCCTTCGCATTCGAAATAACCGGCCGCACGCCGAGCCGAAACTCGCCGTGGCCGGGCTCGAGCGTTTTCACCGGCTTGGCAGTCGGCCCACGCCACCGGTCATTTGTGCGCGGAGTCTGCTCGCGCAGCTCGAACTGCAGCCCCATCGCCACTTTCGGGCCGGTAGTCAGTGCACGCGGTTGCCCGAAATTACCGATTCGCGGCAGAGCGGATGCCGGCGGCTCGGGCGCCTGCACCAGCCGCTTCCACGCGGGGGTCAGGTCTGGGCCGTTCGACATTCCCCTAGCTGTCGCTCTCTGACGGATTCAGACCGGCGGTGCCCAGCACCCAGGCGTAGTTGAACGCGCGCTCACGCCACGCGCTGTAGCGACCGGAGACGCCGCCGTGGCCGGCCGACATTTCGGTCTTGAGTAGGGCATCCGCTCCGACTTCCCGGAGCTTAGCCACCCATTTTGCCGGCTCGACGTAGAGAACGCGGGTATCGTTCAGGCTGGTCACGGCAAGAATATGCGGGTAGGCGACGGCGCGCACGTTCTCGACCGGGGAGTACGACTTCATGTAGGCGTACACGTCGGCATCGTGCAGGGGATCGCCCCACTCGTCCCACTCGATCACGGTGAGCGGCAGTGAGGGGTCGAGAATCGAGGTGAGGGCGTCGACGAATGGAACCTCGGCGAGGATGCCGGCGAACAGCTCGGGCGCGAGGTTCGCCACGGCGCCCATGAGCAGCCCGCCGGCGCTGCCGCCCTCGGCGACCAGTTGGTCGGGGGTCGTATAGCCCGCGTCGATGATGTGCCGGGTGCAACTCACGAAGTCGGTGAAGGTATTGCGCTTGGTCAGGGTCTTGCCGGTTTCGTACCAGGTTCGGCCGAGTTCGCCGCCGCCGCGCACGTGCGCGATGGCGAAGATCATGCCGCGGTCGAGCAGGCTGAGCCGGGCAATACCGAATCCGGGGTCGATGCTGTGCTCGTACGATCCATAGCCGTAGAGCAGTGTCGGTGCCGGGGTGCCGGGCAGGATGAGGTCGCGGCGGTAGACCAGCGAGATGGGTACCTGAGTGCCGTCTTCGGCGGTCGCCCACTCACGGCGCTGTTCGTACAGTGTGGGGTCATAACCGCCGAGCACCGGCTGCTGCTTGAGCACGCGGCGCTCGCCGGTAGCCACGACGAGGTCGTACACCGTTGACGGGGTGACGAAGCTCGTGAAGCCGAATCGAATGGTCGGCTGCGTCCACTCCGGGTTGCCGGCCGAGCCGACGGCGAACAACGGCTCGTCGAAGTCGAGCTCGGTCAGTCCGCTCTCGTCGTGCCGATCGATGGCGATCCGGGTGAGGCCGTCCCGGCGGTACTCCACGACCAGAAAGTCAGCGAACGCGTCGACGCTTTCGAGGCGGATCTGTGGGTCATGCGGCAGCAGCATCCGCTGGGTGCCCCGCGGATCTTCTACTGCGACGCTGACCAGCTCGAAATTGACCGCGCCGCCGCCGTTATGCACGATCAGGAGGCGGTCTTCACCGTTGATGATGGCGTGCTCAACATCGTATTCGGTGTGGTCGTGCCGGGGCCAGACCACGGTGAAGTCACCGGTGGGGTCGGTCGCATCGAGCAGCCAGGATTCGGTGGTGACGCTCGAGCCGGCCTCGATCATGAGGAATTTGCGGCTGCGGGTGATGCCGATGCCGACCCAGAACCGTTCATCGGGTTCGTGAAAGATGCTGGTGTCAGTGGTTCGTGAGGCGCCGATTTCGTGCCGCCAGACGGTGTCGGGGCGCCAGGCGTCGTCGACGGTGGTGTAAAAGAGGTAGCGTCCACTCGGGTCGAACAGGGCGCCGGCGCTCGTGTTCGGGATAGTGTCTGGCAGGTTCTCGCCGGTCGCGATGACGCGTACCCGGATCGTATAGCGTTCGTCGCCCTCGATATCGACGGCGTACAGCAGTTGGGTGCCGTCGTCGCTGAGGTCGAAGCTGCCGAGCGAAAAGAACTCGTGGCCTTCGGCTTCGACGTTGTCATCGAGCAGGATCTGCTCGCCGGTCAGGCCGATCTGGTCGCTGCCGCTGATGAGGGGAGCGGCCCAGTCATTCGGGCTGCTGATCGGCGCGCGACAGTGAATGCCGTACTCCTGGCCCTCGACCGTGCGGGTGTAGTACCAGTAGTTTCCCCGGCGCACCGGAACACTCAGGTCGGTCTCCTGGGTGCGGTTTTTGATCTCGTTGAAAATCTGCTGCCGGAGCGGTTCCTGGTGGGCGGTGCGGGCATCCGTATAGCTGTTCTCCGCTTCGAGGTGGGCGATGACCTCGGGGCTGTCCTTATTACGCAACCACTCGTAGTCGTCGATATAGACGTCGCCGTGGTGTTCGCGATTTTGCGGCTTCTTGTGTGCCAGGGGAGGTGTGCTCGGGCCAGAGGTCATCCCCCCAGCGTAGTTCGCGCGCGGGCGCGCGAGGGATGCCGTCCTCAGGAACCCCGGCGTAGCCCGTGCCTCCAGACGGCGCGGGTCAGGGCAACTCCGGGGCGGTAGGCCAGGTGCGAAATCGAGGGAGCGTTCAGAACCTGCAGGTCGGCGCGGCCGCCGACCTGCAGGGAGCCGACGGTATCCGCTTCCTGGTCTTGGCCGAGCGACCGGGCCGCACCGCGCGTCGCCGCCCAGACGGCCTCGCCCACGGTCAGGCCCATTTGCAGCACGGCCGTCGCCACGCAGAACGGCATCGACGTTGTGTAGGAGGTCCCCGGATTGCAGTTGGTCGCCAAGGCGATGGTCACGCCGGCGTCGAGCAGTCGTCGGGCCGGCGGAAACGGCTGCCGCGTCGACAGGTCGCAGGCCGGCAGCAGGGTGGCTACCGTCGTTCCCGCGGCCAACGCGTCGATGTCGGCCGGCTCCAGGTAGTTGCAGTGGTCGACGCTCGCCGCGCCCAACTCGGCGGCGAGTCGCACGCCACCGCTGAAGCCGAGCTGGTTGCCGTGCACACGGATTCCCAGGCCGGCGGCCCGGCCGGCCAGCAGTACCTCTCGGGTTTCCTCCACGTCGAATGCGCCTTGCTCGCAGAACGCGTCGATGAACTGCACATAAGGTCGCACGGCAGCGAGCATCGGCCCGGTCACGAGGTCGAGGTAAGTGCGACGGTCTATCCCGACGGGCACGATGTGGGCGCCGAGAAAGGTCACGACATCGGCCACCTGGGCGGCAGCGCGCGCCGAACGTGTTTCGCTTTCGACATCGAGCCCGTAGCCGGTCTTTGTTTCGAGAAACGTGGTGCCCTGAACTTCGGCCTCGTGGCGCAAACGCCGTGCCGTTGCCACGAGCTGTTCCTCGGTCGCGGCACGTGTGGCGGCGACGGTCGTGTTGATGCCGCCCGCGGCATAGGGGTGGCCGGCCATGCGGGCCTCGAACTCCGCCGAACGGTCCCCGCCGAACACGAGATGGGTGTGCGTGTCGACCCAGCCGGGCAGAACCGCGCGGCCGTCGAGATCCGTTCGACGATCGGCCGCGGGAGCCTTCGCCGCGGCGCCGATCCAGAGAATGCGACCCGCGCCGATCACGAGGGCGGCGTCGCGGCGTCGTTCGCCCGATTCGTCGTGGGTGGTCAGCTCACTGATACCCGTCACAAGCTCGGTACCGTCAGGCTCGGCCGCAGTCATCTTTCGAGCCTAACGAGCGCGTGAGTAAATAACCCAGACGTAGGCCGTTTTGGGTGTCATGGTTGTGCTGCGTCGGTTGCCGTGGAGGTCGAAGAGTCGTTGGCGGTCAAGTTCGCCGCGTTGTTTTCTGGGCGCGTGGGATGCGGCGCGCGCTCTGAGGACACGAGGTTCAGGATATCCGGCCCGCGGGCCCCACTCGGTGGCACTCCTGGGTCCAGCGCGCCCAGCAACGCGCGTGAGCCGGCGGCACCCGAGGTGCCGCCGGCTCACGTTCTCACGCTGTTCTCACAATGGATGGACTACTGGAGAGGCTTCAGGTCTGCCTTGGGTGAGCCCTCCACCCTGAAGATGCCCCACAGGCCCTGGTTGACCTGGTTGTCCAGACCGCCGTCCCGGTAGAGGTAGTCCCCGGGAAGCTTCTGGCGTCCACCGGCCCCACCGAGCAGGTTGTAGTTGAAGGCGTTGCCTGTGAGCAGACCGCCCTCAGCTGTCTTGATCATCGCGTTCGGGTCGCTGGGCTGGTAGCGCCACCCGTGCCCGTTCAGGCTGAAGGTGTGTGGCCGGTCGCGGTCACCACCCGATACGAGCCGCAGGTGCGTCTCGTCTCCGACATAGGCCCGCACGAGCGGTGTGGCCGGGTCGCCGTGCACCACCGACGACATGACGTTGGCCACTTCTGGGTCCTTCGCCAGGCGAGGGGCGAAACGCTCGGTCGTGTAGTTGATGCCCCGGTGCCCTTGGTCGCTGGGTTCGCCCTCCGCTGGGTAGGGGAGGATGGCCCCGGCCTTGTCTCGCAGGATCAGACCGTCGACCCAGTTGAGCACAGCCTCGCGGAAGCTGCGTTTGACGCCGGCGGCGTCGGTGTAGGTGACGTTGGCCTGTGCGCCCGAGGTGATCGCAACCCCGGAGTTGGGGTTGACGTATGTCGAGCCCTTTGGCTCGATCAACAGCGCCCCGTAGGACCCATGGTGGCGACTCCCACGCCGGTCAGCGAAGTCGAGCAGGTTCGCTGCTCCGTCCTCGACCGCGGCATGGACATACCACGTGTACTTTGTCGTAATTCCTGGCGCGACGGTCTGGTCGTAGTTGTACCCGACCGTCGCCCCATCGGAGTCAATGACGTTGTAGGTCAACAGGTTTGGGTGCATGGACACCCGGTTGGAACGTGGGAAGTTCGTCACGTCCGCAGGCAACGGTAGGTCACCGGTGTGCGCTGCGGGCGTCCGTGGCAGCTCGTTCTTGAGCGTCACCGTGACGCAGTCACCCACATTCGCTCGGATCACCAGGGGCTCGGTCTTCATGGCACCCGAGCGAACCTTGGTCACGTCCTCGCTTCGCACGAACATCGTGCCGTACGGGTCGTGGTCACCTGACTTCGCGTTATACACGATGTCCTTGGCGATGGCCGACACGTTGACGGCGACCGCCCTTGACCCTGTCGGGCACGGGGTGACCGAACCCAGCGATCCTGTTGGAGCAACCTTGAGCGCGTCACCGGGCTTGAGGGCTGGCCACGCGTCGCCACTTCCAGGAGCTGGCCGGTCGGGCAGCGGCTGGAGGTCGGAGACCGCGTTCTTGGGGACCCGGAACAGACCCCACATCCCCATCCACTGGTCCTCGAGCAATGGGGAGCCATACAGGTAGTCACCGGGGGAACCGGCGCCGTCCTGCAGGATCGACGGGGTGCCGTTGGCGACGCTGTTCGAGGCTTTGGCGACTGTTGTTGCAGCACCGGGGTTGGTCTTGACCACCTGCGAGCCCTGCAGCTCGTAGTTGAAGTACTCCGCGAGCGAGAGGGTCTGGGTGTCGACCGTCCGAGACAGGGGATTGTCCGGCTCATTCAGCCAACGGTGACCGTGAAGGTTGAACTCGTGCATCTCCTCGTGGGAGCCAGCCACGTTGCGGATGACCACAGGGTCCTTCGAGTATGCCCTCAGGAGCGGCGTATCGGGATCGCCGTTGACCGCAGATGAGTAGGTGTACGCGGGGTCGCCCTTAGCGCCGTGAACCCCGGGTTTCGTCCGGATCTGGAACGGGGCGTTCTTGTAGTTGATCGAGTAGCCGCCCTGGTCCTGGCCGTAGTTGTCCGGTGCCGAAGGTGGGTTGATCGGTGGACCAGCGCCGTTGTCCTTCCACATGGGCGTTCGGTCGGAGTAGAAGATGGTCATCTCCCGGAAGTCCGGGCCGCTGGCTGAGCGGATATCGGCCATGGGGCCGACCCCGTTCGTCGCAGCACCAGTCTTCGGATCGTGCCACGTGGCGTCAGCGGGCTCGACGTTCATCGCGGCATAGAGGCCCTTCTGCTGGTGCAGGTTGGCGTATTGGTGGTCGTGGAAGAAGGTCGTCCGCAAGGCTGTGTCCACGAACCACCGATAGCCGTAGGTCTGGCCAGGCATCGCCGAGGAGCTGTAGTTCCAGCCCACGCTGGTGCCGTCGGAGGCAACCTGGTCGAACTTGACCAGGTGCACGTGTGTCGAGACCTCGGATGTCTCCTCGGTGGCCATGTAATCACCGTCGAGGCGGTTCACGTGGTCGAGGGGGACGTTGGGATTCTCGTCGAGGTGCAGGTCATTGGTGGTGAACAGCTGAACGCACTCACCAACCCTGGACCGGATGGTGTACGGCTCGGGTGCCTTCTGTCCTGTCCGCACAGCGACCGCATCGGATTCCTCCACGTAGACCCTTCCCTGCTTGTCCTTCCAGCCCGCGGAGTTATAGGTGATTGGGGTGTCGATGACGTGTGGCCGGTAGACCCGTGTTGGTGCCGTTGTCGGGCACGGGTCGATGTAGCCGTTGCCGGGCTTGTCCGGGTCAAGAGCAGGCATCCCTGCGGCCTCAAGTGCGGTCGGGCCACGGGGGGCGTCGCCGGGGCGACGGATAGCAGCGAAGGTGTCTTTGACCACCGCGTTCGGCGGACGGTAGGCACGCTGGCCGACGTCACCCTTGACGAACAGTGGGAAACCGGGCTGTGCTGCGGTCGGGGCCGCCGTGGCGCCTGCCCGGTTCGGCAGCTCCTGCAGCGCCTCCAGGGGCGTGCCGTCGGCATACTGTGCCGTGCCGTCGCGCAACTTGTCGAAGATCCGCAGGTGGCCCCAGAAACCCTGGGCGAAGTGCGGGTAGAGATGGCAGTGGAAGATCGTGTCACCGACCGTGCCCTGGGTGCCGCCGGCACCTCCCTCAATCTTCAGCTCTCGAGCCTCATGTGGGCCAAACGACTGGACGTCGTTGAGCGGTGACTTCGGGTTCTTCGGGTCGGCGTTCCAACGCTGGGTGTGCTGGTGCCAGGGGTGGGTCTCCTTGGCGCCCGGGTGGACGACGTGGAACTTCAGCGGGTCACCGACGTACCCCTTCGGGATCAGGTTGTCCGAATCGGTCACCTTCACGCCGTCGACGGTTCGGGTCAGCTTGCCCTCGTCGCCGAAGACCCACGACTGCAGGTGGGACTCCTCGCCCATGCACTTGGCGCCGGGGTCGTCGACGACCTTGCCGAGCTCGGGCACGTAGCCGTTGCAGAAGTTGTCACTTGGGGCATAGGTCTTGCCGTTGGGGAGCGTGATGGTCTTGGCCACGCCACCCGGGTTCTCCGGAGTGACGGTCCCACGGTGCTCGAGGATGGCCCGCAGCCGGTTGCGCAGCGGCTCCGAGCGGTAGTTGATGCCGAAGCTCGAGTCCTTCAGCCCGGTCGTCGGGAAGGTCGGTTGCTTCCCGTCCCGGTCCAGGACGCCCTCGTTCTCGTCGAGGAAGATCATGACGGCCGAACGGGTCGAGGCCGCGCCTGCCCGGATGTCGGCGAACAGCTGGGACTCGACGGCGCGCCCGCCCGTGAGCAGGTCGGCCCCGGTGATCTGATTGTGCCAGGTCGAGTCCTTCGGGTGCACGACGACCGCGCCGTACAGGCCGTTCTGGACGGAGGTGTGCTTCGGGTCGTTCGGGTCGAGGTTGGCGTTGTCGTACAGCGGCGCCTCGCCCTCCCGGTCGGCGTACCAGGTGTAGGTGCGCTCGGTGCCCGTGGAGATGGTCGTGTCCGGGTTTAGGCCCACCCGCGCGCCGTCGGAAGTCTTCACGTCCGCTTGAACGAGGCCCTGGGTGGACAGGCCGATTCGCCGGCCCGCGATGTCGTTGCGTACCTTGACGGACACGCAGTCACCGACGTTGGCGCGCACGACGAGCGGCTGGGTGAGGTTGGGGTTGGCAAGGATTTTTTCCTTGTTCACCCTTGCGTCGGCGTTCTTGAGGGCATACATCAGGCCGTTGGGCAGTTTGTCGCCCCAGCCGTTGAGAGGGATGGTCACCTGGAAGGCGGCCAGGTCGTACTCAATAGCGCGGGCACCGGCCGGGCAGACCCCGTTGGCCGAAGTGATCGGATCGCCAATGACAGCTGTCGCCGAAGAGGAACCCATCAGAGCGGAAGTCGTCATCACGACGACACCGCCCGCCGCCACGGCGATGACCAGGCGAGAGCGGCGTGGCGTCGGGGCCACGACGGACCGGGCACGCCGTGCCGGCGTCGGGGTCACGACAGACCGGGTACGCCGTACCGGCTTCGGGGCATACCCACCGGTCACGTCATCGCTTCGGCGCATGCCCAGGACGAGGCCTGCCAGGGCGAGGAGCAGAAGCACCGGCAACACGCGAGCGGCCTCGATGGCTCCGTGCTCGAAGAGTGCAGCACCCGAGGTCGCCTCCATGTGGCCGCCCGTGGCCGATTCGGCTACCGCTGCGCCAGTAGTGCCAGCGGAAGAGGCTGTACCGTTGTGCGCAGTGTGCGGGTCGGCAGCGGCGGCGGCAGCGGTAGGGGCCTCAGCGGCGCCGTTGTGCGCAGCGTGCGGGTCGGCAGCGGCTTTGGCGGAGCCATTGGCTTGGCCCGTCTTGGCCAACCACTCCGCCGAGGGCTGGTGCGGGTGGAACCCGGGCTTGGTCGCGGCAGCGACTGGGGCACCTGGCGCGCCAGGTGGCGGGACAGCACCAAGTGCAACACTGGCGCCAGGAGCTGCCTGGGCAGCCGGTGCGACAGCTGAGGCAACCGCGTGGGCGGCGGAGGCATGCTCGGAGGGGAAGATCAGCGTGTGGCCGATCGCACCTGACATGAACACAGCCGTAGTGACACCGACGACCGCGACTGTGGCGCGAGCCAAGGAGATCATCCGAGATGCCGGCCGCAGGCGAGCGATCATCGCGAACACGACCAGGACGGCCGGGACCACTAGCAAAAGCGACAATGTCCCGTCCCGAAGGAAGTGCAACGCTGAGGTGCCCGAACTCCAGTCTTGCTGGGCAGAGGCTGCGTGAAGCCCGTGGAGCCAGGCCGTGCCGCCGTAAGCGAGCACCACCCCCATGCCGACGCGAGCTCTCATAGAAATGTTCATTGGTCTCCCTGTAACGGCATTGATGTTGTGCTGAGGTCAAGCCGAACCTTGAGCTGGAACAAATCAGGGCGGAGTGGCTTGGTCACGGGTGTGGTGATCCACGGGGCAACCATGCTCGGCCGACCTTGAGAAAACCTTGGGCTAGAAAAGGTCATCAGGGAGTCAAGACCCTGCTTCCGGGCGGTGTGGCAGTAGTGCTCGATCGAGGTCCCCGCTGTCGCCCGACAACGGGCCGCCAAGGTCGACAGGCACAGAATGCGCAAGGCCGCCACGGGACTGCCCTGGGGCGCTGGTGGCGTCGACTCTTGAGATCTCAGGATGGTTCCTCCTTCGCGGCGTGAATCCGGTTGCCGTGGAGATCGAAGAGTCTGCGCTACCTGGCCGACGAGCTGGCCGAGCAGGGTCACAGGGTGTCCGCGCCGACCGTGGCGGGCCTGCTGCGGGAGGAGAGTTTCAGCCTGCAGGGCAACGCCAAGACCATCGAGGGTGGCCGTCACCCGGACCGGGATGCCCAGTTTGCCCACACCAACGCCGCGGTCGAAGAGCACCTAGCGGCCGGCCAGCCGCTAACCAGCCACGAAGTCATCGTCACTCGCATTGCCGGTACCACTACCCGTACAGGTCTAACCGTCACAGCCAGACTCGACGACACGATCTACCCCAAAAGCATCAAGATCACCGACCGCGAGATGGCAGACCTGGAAACCCAACACCTCACCAAGCATGACTTCCACGGCGACTGGAACTACACCGTAAGCCCAGCAGATCAACCCTGAACTACGCGTGTTGTTGATTGACAGGCCCTAGCGAGCGCGTCGGTCATCAGTGCTGCCGGCCGCTCGCCGCCGATCAGTTGGCCACACTCGGCTACCAGTCGTCCGCCCACGAAAACGCGCAGTACATCGGAGGCCGTGGCGGTCAGCGGCAGTTGCCCGGCAAGGGAGCCGACCGTGCGCACCCCGGTCGTGCTGATCTCGACGAGATCGCATAGATCACCCGGTTGCAGCCGGTGGCGTCCGAGTCCAAGGGAGGCATAGCCGGCGGTCGACGCGGCTGCCAACAAAGCGGCGGGGGCGAAACGTCCGCGCTGCTTCGAGACGAGTCGTTCACCCATTTCGAGGCCGCGCATCTCCAGGAACGGGTCGATGACCGCGTTTTGATCGGAGCCGAGCGCAATCGGCGAACCGGCCGTGGCGAGGGCGTGCGCCGGGCCGACGCCGTCGCCGAGGTCGGCCTCGGTGGTCGGGCACATCACCACGGTCACGCCGGCGTCACCGAGCAGGGCCCGGTCGGTGTCGCTGAGGTGCGTAGCGTGCACGACACTCAGGCGCGGCGCGAGTGCCCCGACCGACTCGAGCAGGCCGGTCGGGGTCAGGCCGAGGGCGGCCAGGCAGTCCCTGTTCTCCAGCGGCTGCTCCGAGAGGTGGATATGCAGGGCAACCTCGCGTGGCAGCCCCGCGAGCACCTCCCGCATCGCGTCGGGCGTGACGGCCCGCACCGAGTGCAGAGCCGCCCCGAGGGTCACCAGGTCGTCGCCCGCGAGCTGCGCGCGCAGCGACTGCCAACGGGCCAGCCACCCGGCGGCACTTCCGTCGCTGAACGCGCGTTGCTCCGGCGCCAGTTCCCGACCGATGCCGCCCGTCAAATAGAGCGTGTCGAGTAGCACCAAACGGATGCCCACGGCCCGCGCCGCCGCCGCAAGCGCCAGTTCCATAGCGTGCGCTGGCTCATACGGTGCCCCGTCCGCGCGATGATGCACGTAGTGGAACTCCCCGACGGCCGTGTACCCGCTCACGAGCATCTCCGCAAACACCGCGGTAGCCAGCGCCTGGTAGTTCGACGGGTCGAGCTGGGCGGCGACCCGGTACATCCGCTCGCGCCAGAGCCAGAAATCACCGCCATCCCCGTGGGTCTGGCCCCGCAAGGCCCGATGAAATGCGTGCGAGTGGGCATTGCCGAACCCCGGAACAACCGTTCGCAAGCGGATATCCGCCGCCTTCGCAGGCTCCACCTGAACGCGCGTGATGCGACCGGCCGGGTCGACTTCGAGCCGCACCCCGGCGACGTGGACCCCGTCGATCAGCAATGATTCGCACCAGAACGCGGTCACCGCAGATCCCGCAGGAGTTGTTCACGGGCGTCGATTCCGGCCACGCGGTCCGCGGCTGCGGCGAATTCCTCGGTGAGGCTGGTGGAGCATCCGTTTTGTTCAGCAGGCTGCTGGGGCATTTTTACTCTTCCCACATGGGCACGCGCAGGCCGCACTTGCGGGCCACCTCTTCGGCCCGCTCGTAGCCGGCATCGACGTGACGCATGACCCCGGTGCCCGGGTCGTTGGTGAGCACCCGCTCGATCTTCTCAGCGGCCAGCGCGGTGCCATCGGCGACGATCACCTGCCCGGCATGGATGCTGCGACCCATTCCCACGCCACCGCCATGGTGAATGGATACCCAGGTCGCGCCGGAAGCGGTGTTCAGCAGTGCGTTCAACAGCGGCCAGTCGGCGATCGCGTCGGAGCCGTCCTTCATGTCTTCCGTTTCGCGATAGGGCGAGGCGACCGAGCCGGAGTCGAGGTGGTCGCGGCCGATCACGATCGGCGCGCTGAGTTCACCGGAGGCGACCATCTCGTTGAACTTCAGCCCAGCGCGGTGACGTTCCTGGTAACCGAGCCAGCAAATGCGCGCCGGCAGGCCTTCGAACTTCACCTTTTCCCGGGCTTTGGTGATCCAGCGGTGCAGTCCGGCGTTGTGGGGAAACAGTTTGAGAATAGCGCTGTCGGTGGCCAGGATGTCGGCCGGGTCGCCCGAGAGCGCCACCCAGCGGAACGGACCTTTACCCTCGGCGAACAGCGGACGAATGTAGGCGGGCACAAACCCGGGAAACTCGAAAGCTCGCTCGCAGCCGCCGAGCTGCGCCTCGGCGCGAATGGAGTTGCCGTAGTCGAAGACCTCAGCGCCGGCATCCTGAAATTCGACCATGGCCTGCACCTGCTTGGCCATCGTGGCGCGGGCACGCGTGGTGAACTCGTCCGGTTTCTCGGCCGCGTAGCTGTGCCATTGGTCGACCGTGACGCCCTCGGGCAGATAGGAGAGCGGGTCGTGCGCGCTGGTCTGGTCGGTGACGATGTCAATGGGTACCCGGCGAACCAGCAGCTCGGTGAATACGGTCGCGGCATTGCCGACCAGGCCCACCGACAGCGCGCGGCGTTCGGTCCTGGCTGCGAGCACCCGGGCGATCGCCTCGTCGATATCGTCGGTCATCTCGTCGAGATAGCCGTGGTCGACGCGGCGTTGCAGCCGGGCCGGGTCGACGTCGACGATGAGCACGACACCGTCATTCATGGTGACGGCGAGCGGTTGTGCGCCGCCCATGCCGCCGGCCCCGCCGGTCAGGGTCAGGGTGCCAGCCAGGGTGCCGTTGAATTTTTTGGTAGCGACGGCACCGAAGGTCTCGTAGGTGCCCTGCAGGATGCCCTGGGTGCCGATATAGATCCAGGATCCGGCGGTCATCTGCCCGTACATGGTCAGCCCGAGGTGCTCGAGGCGGCGGAACTCGGGCCAGGTAGCCCAGTCGCCGACGAGATTGGAGTTGGCGATGAGTACGCGCGGCGCCCACTCGTGGGTGCGAAAGACGCCGACCGGTTTGCCCGACTGGACGAGCAGGGTTTCGTCTTTTTCCAGCGTTTCGAGCGTGCGCACGATCGCGTCGAAGCATTCCCAATTGCGGGCGGCCTTGCCCGTACCGCCGTAGACCACGAGGTCGTCGGGGCGCTCGGCAACGTCCGGGTCGAGGTTGTTCATGAGCATGCGCAGCGGTCCCTCGGTCTGCCAGCTTTTCGCGGTCAATTCAGTGCCGCGGGCGGCGCGAACGGGGCGTGCGGTGTGAGGGACTGTCATGGGCATCTCCTTCGATAACAAATCTGCCGACGCGATGGTCGACCATGGCGTTGAGCTCGGCCGACAACCGCAGGACCGAGAGCAGCAGTTGGGCCTCCTCCTCGGCGACGACACAACCGGCAGCGCACAGTCGCGCGATCAGGTTGGCCATGGTTGCTGCCGTGGACGTCTCCTGTCGAAGCCGGCGAAGCAGGAGCATCCTACGCCCGGGTCTTGAAGGGTGCGCACGCCTTGATTACCCTGAAGGCATGTGCCGAAACATTCACGTCCTGAGCAACTTTGAACCCGCCGCGACCGACGACGAAGTGCACGCGGCCGCGCTGCAATACGTGCGCAAGATCAGCGGGTCGGCGCACCCGTCGAAGGCCAATGAAGAAGCCTTCGACCGCGCAGTGCACGAGATCACTCACATCTCCCAGCACCTGCTCGAAGACCTCGTGAGCGCCGCACCACCCAAAAACCGGGAGATCGAGGCGAAAAAGGCCAAGGCGCGTTCCCAGAAGCGGTTCGCTGCGGCTTAGCGGCTCAGCCTTTCCGCATAGAGCACCATGACGGCCGCCACGACGCTGGCCGCCGCACCGAACGCCAGGCCGAACGCAATGGTGATGCCGGCATACAGTCCGTCGTCCAGCACCGATAGCACAGCCGCGATCGCCGCGGACAGCAACACCACACCGCCCATCGCGCCGAATGCGGCCACTGTGACGCGCAGGCGCCGCGATTTCGTCAGGTGCCGATCGGCAATCGCTATTGCGGCGAGCCCGCCCAACAGTGCGACCGCCCCGATGACGAAGCCAATCACGCCGTAGTTCGCCATGGAACGCACGACGAACCAGAACCGAAATTCGGTTTCTCCACTACCGGCGTCGGTCATCACGACCGCCACGCCCGCCGCGAGCAGAAAGCCCACGAACGGTGCAAACACCGCGATGCGCCAATAGCGTCGAATAACCATGTGCCCACCCTACGGTCTAGAAGTCCTCCCAGGCACTGGGCAGCGGATGCGCGACTCGACCTGGCCGGGTGCGCTCGCGTCGCTCGGCCCGGTAAACCAGAATCGCGGCCACGCTGCCCGCCACGGTAGCGACGACCAGGCTGATAATGACCAGCAGGTAGGACCAACCGCCGTTTCTCATCGTCTCCGACACAATCACCAACACGATCCCCATTGTCAGCACGCCGCCGGCCGCGCCGAGAGCGGCCAGTACCGTGCGAGTGCCCGATGATTTCGTGAGGTGCCGGTCGAGGCAGCCGACCAGAACGAAGCCGCCGATCAGCGCGGCGCCGCTCACCACGAGACCGACGGCGCCGTAGGCCAGAATCGCCGAAACGACACCCCCGGCGCTCTGGCCGGTTCGCGTATAGGGATTACCGCCCAGGGCTATCACCCCGAACACACCTGCCCCCAGCAGAAACCCGATTACCGGCGCGACAAGCAGGATGCGCCAGTACCGGTGAATCATCATGGCTCCCACCATATGGCGCCTAGCATGGCGTCAAATTATTTAGTTCTGGTAGCTCTTAATCGTTTCGCGAATGTCCTTCGCGAAGAGGTATATCTCGTCAAGGGTGTCGATAGGGTGGCGAGTCTCGACCTTGTCGGCGTCGAAGACTCCAAGGTACTTCTGCTTCCGTCCATTAAAATGAAGTCGCGCCACCGGCTTGCGATTGTTGTCATCGAGAAGCACTGCGAAATAGGATTTTGAATCTCTATGCATCACTCGCTGTGGCTTTACTTCGCTGCAGGCAATCGCTTTGACGATTTGATATCCCTCTAGTTCTTCAAGAGTCGTCTCGATCTCGGTGTCTCGGGCGAGATCGATCTCAACTATGTCGTGGCTGTTAATGACTTCGCCGCGCACTTCTGACGCTGCACCCGAAAAATTCGAACCGCCCAGCGCTGTTTTCAATCGGTCGTTAACCTGATCGTTCAGGAACTGCTTTGTCGATTTTGCCACCAGGGACGTAAATTGCTCACGGATCTTTTGCGTAAAAGCACCGTCGTAAACTCGTGTCGTGAAAAATCGAATCCAGTCGTCTTCAGGCTCCGTAAACTGAGCCGCGATAGTGCGCTTTATTTGACCGATGTACTTGAGCTCCTCTGCCGAGTTAATGATGGAGTCGAGGTCAAAAACGTCCTTGGTCAGTTTCCTCAGTTCCGGAATCAGCGTTTCGTCGATGTCCATCAAATCCAGAACCAAAAACGGCTTTTCATCCATACGGTTGGGCGCGTCTAAGTCCGTGTAAAACTGGTAAATCTCGCCATTTGTGAGAACGGCGATACGCGCGTTGGTAACTGCGAAGTAGCGGAACAATTGTGAGGCGTGTTCAATCTTCAACGCTTCCGTGGACTTCTTACATTCGACAAGGATCTGGACTTCGCCGTCGCGCATAATCGCGTAGTCGACCTTTTCGCCCTTTTTCACGCCGACATCGGCGGTGAATTCGGGGACGACTTCCAACGGATTGAAAACGTCGTAGCCCAAGATGGTCGAGATGAAGGGCATGATAAAAGCGTTCTTGGTAGCTTCTTCAGTCTGAATTGCTCCGCGCTGGTTTCGTACTTTGAGAGCCAATGCCCCTATTAGTTCTGCAAATTCCATAGTTCCCCCGATTTGTGATTTTCTACCTCCGAGCTTATCGGCTCGACCTAAATCAGACGAGCTTCGGCGGGATTTGGTGCAGCGGGGCGCGATCCTCTCCGTCCTGAATCGTGGCTAAGTTGCCCGTGGAATACGGATGCGGTGCCCGAAAGTCCTAATCTGGTCACACAATTCTTTCGCACGTTCTGATCGACGGACTAAGGCGGGGAGAGCCCGACAGCGTCGACGCTCACACTCCAGCGTATGATCGACTCGTTCTGGGCGGGTCTGGTCGAGCCATGGCGGCGACCGCCGCACGGGGCATCCGTCTGTTGGCTTACGGAAGGGCAAGTTAGGGCGGATCGACCGAAAGTGATGTCGGCCTCGCTTCCGCCGCCGGAACCGAGGGTCTCGTCGATGACGACCTGGCCTTCGTTCTGCCGTGGGGTTTCAGCGTTGCCGACATCGTGACCCCCGTGCTGTACGCGCAGGGTGGTCGGGATCGTGTGGTACCGCCCGCGCACGGTACCTGGCTGCTGCAGAACACGCCAGAGGCGGAGTTGTGGCTGCGGCCTCGAGACGGGCACATCGCCGTTCTGGACGCCTGCGCGGTCGCGATGGATTGGCTGCGCGAGCACTCCCGACTGTGATCCGGCGCGGTGAGGCCTTGTTGGGTCGGATGAAGCGCGTTACTGTAACGGGCACGTCGTGGCCAGCACCGGAAGGACACGAGAATGACAATCGTTCGCGCTCCGAGGCCGTCCCGCATCATTCGTCGAGCGCTCGCCGCGCTCGCCGTGCTCGCCACCATCGCTGCCTCGTTTACCCTGCTGCCGACCGATGTCGCTGATGCTTCCAGCGTGTCCGACTCAACCGCGAGCATCGTGCGGACCGCCCCGGACCTGGCCAAACTCTGCGCCCGCCTGAAGATCACGGTCGCCAAAACCACCCTGTGCAGCCACGGGCCCGACCCCGTCGCTGCTTTCGGCGGTGCGGCCAAGCTGAAGCAGACATCTGCTTTGGAGGAGCAGCGTGTAGCCGCCGCCCCGGCATCGGAACTGACCGCGTTGTGCAGCGCGGGCGGAGTGAGCGGCAAGCGCATCGAGGTGATCTACGGCGTACCGCAGGATCGCACCAACCGGTTCGCCGAAATGCTCGCCCCGCTGCGCGACATCATGCGGCAGGTCAACAACAACCTCGAGGCAGTGGATGCCGCCACCAGCCAGAGTTATCGTTTTCTGTGCACGAATGGTGCCGATGTGACGGTGCGCAACGTGACACTGGCTCAAGTCGGAACGGATGGCACGTACACCTTCGACGACTATGTGGTGAGCATGCAGAACCAGGTCGAGCGGGGCCTGGGCCCGGTGAATTACATCGTGAACGACCGCTTGTACATCACCTACATCGACCAGATTCAGGATGTCTACCCGTACGGCGGTCAGGGCGAGCTGACCGGCGACGATCAGCCGAGTGCCGCCGCCAACGCCAACAACGATTCGCGGCCGCGTTATTCCATGTCGGCTTACCTGGACATGTCCGTGATCGCTCATGAGATTGGTCACAACATTGGTGCCGTGCAGGATTCTGCGCCGCACTCCACCAAGGGCGGCCACTGCTACGACGAGAACGACCTCATGTGTTACGACGACGGAGGGCCCTATTTCGCCCTCGGCGGCCGGCTGACCTTCACCTGTGTGGGGCTTGCCTCGGCCGTCGACTGTCATAGCGAGGACTACTACTATCCGGGCACGCCGCCCGCGTCGAACTATCTCGCCACCCACTGGAACACCGCTAACAGCGGATTTCTGAGCCCGATCGTGTCAGTGGTCAAACCCTCCCCGCCGACCGCCGTCACGGCGATAGCTGGCGATGCCCGCGTGTTCGTAGGATGGGCCGGGCCTGCTGCCGGGGCGCCGGTGGTGGATCTCTATAACGTGGTTGTCATTGCGCCTTCCGGTGACCAATGGCTGTGGGCCGGCGATGGAAGCGAACGAACTGCAACAATCAACGGTCTCACTAACGGGACGCCCTACACAGTGTCCGTATCCGCAGAGAATTCGTCCGGATCCAGCGCTCGGGTTTCAGCCCCCACCACCGTGATCCCGAAAGTCGCGGCCATTCGCGAAACATTCACCTCGTCGGCCGCGAACTTCACGGAGATTCGCGGCGGCACGTGGGCTGTCGCGTCGGGCCGGTATTCGCTCACAGCCCCGTCGACAGCCGCCGTGCCAAACGCTAACCTTGCCCTGCAGAAAACAGTGATGGCCGGGGATTTCTCGGTCATGGCCACCGGGATGACCGTGGCCTCAACGTCACCGTGGAACGATTTCTCGATCGTCTTCGACTACCGCGATGCGCTCAACTATTACTTCGCGAACTTCAGCGAGGGACAAGATGCCGCCAGCAACGGTCTGTTTCGCGTTTCGCGTGGTGTTGCCGCCCAGATCGCTGACTTCGCCCCCACGATCACGGCAAACACCTTCTACTCCATTCGCATCGAACGGCAGGGTGCGGCCATTCGCGTCTTTCGTGGCACCACCCTCCTCGCGGCAGCTGCCGACGCGACGTTCTCTTCCGGCCGAGTCGGCTTCGGCAGCAAGAACGACGCCGCCAAATTTGACGACCTCATCGTGACCGGAACAATCGGAGGAACCGACACGACGGCTCCCACGGTCGCGGCGAAATCGCCGGTGAGCCTGGCCACCCGGGTCGCGCAGACCGCCAATACTTCAGCAACATTCAGCGAAGCCGTGCAGGGAGTCTCGCCGACCACAATGCGACTAAAAAACGCTGCCGGTTCGACTGTCTCTGCTGCGGTCAGCTATGACGCGGCGACGCGAATTGCCACCCTCAACCCGAGCGCGAGTCTCGCCCCCGACGCGAAATACGCTGTCAGCCTCATTGGGGGAGCTACCGCGATCCGCGACGGGGCGGGCAATCCGCTCGTGTCGACGGGGTGGAGCTTCACGACCGGGCCGGCGCCCACGATCACCGTCCGTACCCCCTCCAGCGGAGCCACAGGCGTTAGTCGTATCGCGAGCATCTCGGCGACATTCAGTGAGGGGATGGCCGGAGTTGCCGCATCCACTTTCACGCTGAAGAATACCGTGACCGGCGCACGGATCGCCGGCGTCGTCTCACGCAGCGGCACGACCAACAAGTGGATCCTGAACCCCGGTTCCACGCTCGCAGCCAGGACCAGTTTCACCGTCACGGTCACTGGCGGCACCACGATGGTGCGTGACCTGGCTGGCAACCCCGTCTCGACGAGCACCTGGAAGTTCACCACGGGTAGTTGATGGCGGGGCAAGTTAGTCTGAAGCGATGCCCGCTTTACCCGACCTTGTCTGCTCCGAGTGCGCCGCAATCTATCCGGTGGCGAGCCTGACTTGGAGGTGCAGCTGCGGCGGTCTCCTCGACGTGGTCGATTTCGTGCTGACGATGGATGCCACGGCTCTGCCCGGCCGCAGCCCCTCACTCTGGCGCTACACCGAAGTGCTACCCATCGCGGTGGACCCCACGGTTACCCTGGGGGAGGGGTTCTCGCCCCTCGTGCCCTCCCGCGCGTTGCCTCACGTGCAGCTCAAGCTCGACTTTTTGTTGCCGACGCTGTCGTTCAAAGACCGCGGCGCGGTCGTGCTCGCCACCCTCGCCAAACGGTTGGGCGTCACACGCGCCATGGTCGACAGCAGCGGAAACGCCGGCACGGCGATGGCCGCCTATTTCGGGCGGGCCGGGATCGGCTGCACGGTGTACGTTCCCGAATCCACCTCGCCTGGCAAACTCGCGCAAATGCGTGCGCACGGCGCGACGGTTGAGCTGGTGCCCGGTTCGCGAGCGGACACCTCTGCGGCGGCACTGCAGGCGGCGGGGCAAGACGGCGTGCTGTACGCGAGCCACGTCTACCACCCGTACTTTCTGCACGGCGTGAAAACCTACGGCTACGAGATCTGGGAGCAGTGCGCACGCTCACTGCCCGAGACGGTGGTGGTTCCGGTGGGCAACGGAACGATGGTTCTCGGGTGTTACCTCGCCTTCAGCGAGCTGGTTGCCGCTGGGCTTGCTGAGCGGATGCCGCGCATCGTCGCGGTGCAGGCATCCGCGTGTTCACCGCTCGAACAGGCCATGGCGCAAGGACTCGACGCACCCCTGGCCGTTCAGAACGGCGCCACGATCGCGGAGGGCATCGCCATCACGGCGCCGCCCCGGGGGAAACAGCTTCTCCGGGCCGTGCGCGCCACCGGTGGCACCATAATCTCCGTCACCGACGAGCAGATCGCGGCCGCACGCCAGGAGCTGGCTGACGAGGGGCTCTTCGTCGAGCCGACCTCAGCGGTCTCGTTCGCCGCCGTGCGCGTTGCTGTCGACCGAACGTATGTCTCCGACAGCCCCACCTGGGCGGTGGCCGCGAGCCTGCTCACCGCCCAATCGGTGGTCGTGCCGTTGTGCGGTGCCGGCCTGAAATCGGGGACACGGTGAACGAGTACCCCCTGTGTCCCGCCTGCGGCACCGAGATGATGGCGGACGGCGTAGACACCGCTGAAGGTCTTGAATCCTGCCATCGGTGCCCACGATGCCGGTTGGTCATCCTCGTACCCGGCCTGTGGCCGGAATAAGTGCATTCCTGACGCATAACTTTTTATTTGCAGAAGAACTCCATTTCTTCTGCGCACTTTTCCTGAGAAGACCGGTTGTTCTTGCGCCAATCTGGATTTAGCAGCCGATACCGGCCAGTTGAGTCAGTTGTCCCGGCTCAGCCCAACTCAGACGTCGAAGGAAAAAACATGACTGTGTACCAGAAAGACATCGAGGACGTTGAAGCCCTCAAGCAGCAGGTCGGAAGCCGCTGGGACGCTATCAACCCCGAATCCGTCGCTCGTATGCGTGCCCAGAACCGGTTCAAAACCGGGCTGGAGATCGCTCAGTACACCGCAGACATCATGCGCAAGGACATGGGGGAGTACGACGCTGACTCCTCGATCTACACCCAGTCGCTCGGCGTCTGGCACGGGTTCATCGGCCAGCAGAAGATGATCTCGATCAAGAAGCACCTCAAGACCACCAACAAGCGCTACCTGTACCTGTCCGGTTGGATGGTTGCCGCGCTGCGCAGCGAATTCGGTCCTCTCCCCGACCAGTCCATGCACGAGAAGACGGCCGTTCCGGCCCTCGTTGAAGAGCTCTACACGTTTCTCCGCCAGGCCGACGCCCGCGAGCTCGACCTGCTCTTCACGGCCCTGGACAATGCTCGCATCGTTGGCGACGACGCCAAGATCGCCACGCTCACCGGACAGATCGACGCCTTCGAGACCCACGTCGTGCCGATCATCGCCGACATCGACGCCGGTTTCGGAAACCCCGAAGCTACCTACCTCCTGGCCAAGAAAATGATCGAGGCCGGCGCCTGCGCCATCCAGATCGAAAACCAGGTCTCGGACGAGAAACAGTGCGGTCACCAGGACGGCAAAGTCACCGTTCCCCACGAAGATTTCATTGCCAAGATCAACGCCGTTCGATATGCGTTCCTCGAGCTCGGCATTGAAAACGGCATCATCGTGTCCCGCACCGACTCGCTCGGTGCCGGCCTCACGCAGAAGCTCGCCGTGACCAACCAGCCCGGCGACCTCGGTGACCAGTACAACTCGTTCCTCGATGTCGACGAGATCACCGAGGCCGACCTTGGCAACGGCGACGTCGTCATCAAGCGGGGTGGCAAGCTCTTGCGCCCGAAGCGCCTGGCCAGCAACCTCTTCCAGTTCCGTTCCGGAACCGGTGAGGCGCGCTGCGTGCTGGACAGCATCACGTCACTGCAGAACGGCGCCGACCTGCTCTGGATCGAGACCGAAAAGCCGCACATCGGCCAGATCGCGGCCATGATGAACGAGGTTCGCAAGGCCATCCCGAATGCCAAGCTGGTCTACAACAACAGCCCGTCGTTCAACTGGACCTTGAACTTTCGCCAGCAGGCATACGATGCTCTCCTCGCCGAGGGCAAGGATGTCTCCGCTTACGACCGTGCCAAGCTCATGAGCGTCGACTATGACGAGACCGAACTGGCCCTCAACGCCGACGAGAAGATTCGTACCTTCCAGCGCGACAGCTCGAAGGAGGCTGGTATCTTCCACCACCTCATCACCCTGCCGACCTATCACACGGCCGCGCTCTCGACGGATGATCTGGCCAAGGGTTACTTCGCCGACCAGGGCATGCTCGCCTACGTCAAGGGTGTGCAGCGTCGCGAAATTCGCGAGGGAATCGCCACGGTCAAGCACCAGAACATGTCCGGTTCCGACCTGGGTGACAACCACAAGGAATACTTCGCCGGCGACGCAGCACTGAAGGCTGGCGGCGTGAACAACACGAGCAACCAGTTCGACGAACCGGCTCTGAGCAGCCACTGACTCCCACAAAGCGCATAACGAAGAAGCCCCAGTCAATCGACTGGGGCTTCTTCGTTACACAGACCGAGGGAGGAGGGAACAGCCGTGGAACTGTCAGATCGCGACTGACCGCCGCCGCAATCGGCGCGTATCAGACCCGTCCGGGCACATTGGCGCCGGGTTGGTTCTGCTTGAGAAGGCGCGATATTCCAAGAACGATCACGACAATGATCAGACCAAGAATGAGGCCGAACACGGCCGACATAGCGGTGTCGATAACCCAGACGACGACGGGTCCGGCCGTTTCGACGATTTGGGTTGCTGCGTGCAGCACGTCGTAGGGCGCTTGCCAGAACGTATCGGCCAGGTTTGAGATAACCAGGTGGCCGCCAACCCACAACATAGCGACCGTCCCGATAATGCCGATCACCCGAAACACAGCGGGCATTGACCGCACGATGCGCGCACCGGTGCGTCGCAGCCATCGTGCTGAGTTCTCCATCAACGTCAGTCCGACGTCGTCGATCTTCACCAGCAAAGCGACCGCGCCGTAGACGAGCACCGTCATGCCGAGGCCGATCACCACCAAAGCACCGAGCGTCATCCAGATCTCGAAATCAGGATCCAGGCCTGCCAGCGAGATGAGCATGATCTCTGTGCTGAGGATGAGATCGGTGCGAATGGCGCCGAAGATGAGCTTGCGTTCATCCCGCGCTTCCGTCTCGCCGGCGCCATGATGAACGCCGAACCATTCGGTCACTTTCTCGGCACCCTCGAAGCACAGATAGGTGCCGCCAAGGATCAGCAACCACGGCAACACCCATGGCGCGAACGCGGACAGGAGCAGTGCCAGCGGAATAATGATGATGAACTTGTTGAACAGGCTGCCCAGTGCGATCCGCCAGACCACGTGAAGCTCGCGCGCCGGCGACAGCCCCTGAACGTACTGCGGGGTGACGGCAGCATCGTCGATGACGACGCCTGCCGTCTTCACACTCGCCTTGAGGGCGGCGGTGAGTATGTCATCCACTACGGCAAGCAGGCCGACCGACATTTGGTTCTCCTCGGATCGGGCATCGCCTGGTGCAGGGCGATGGCATTGGTGTCCACAATACTGCGTGGCGGGTGCGTGTGATTCCTGGCTCAGGGACGATCAAGTAACCAACGCCGCCGGGTGTCTCAAGCTCGGGTGGTGAGACTGTGTGTGAGATGCTCTTTCTGTACCCGGATGAATTGTTGGGTCTGAAACTGTCTGGCCGCGCGTGGGTCGAAACAGCGCTTCGCAAACGAAATGAGCAGAACTATCGGCACTCAGCGAGAAGATTCCGTGCTGTTGACCGATTCGGCTGCGGCGGAGCCAAGTAAAGCTGCAGAGCGGGGTGGTGAAAGAGCCAGGGGCCAACGCCGCGGGCTGATGGGCTTGCTCTTGGGGCTGGCCGTGTTAGCTCTCCTTGCTGTAACGCGCATGTCGGCACCTCAGTCTGTGGCTGCAGGGATGTCGGACTCTGCCAAGGACTTCGTCACACTTGCCGTGAGCGTACTTATCGAGTCACTGCCGTTTGTTTTCTTGGGCATATTTTTGTCTGTCGTCGTACAGGTTTGGCTTCCGGATGGCTTTTTGCTTCGTCACTTGCCGCGACGGGGAGTATTGCGGCGGTTTGCGGTTTCGTTGATCGGTGTTCTGGTCCCTGTTTGCGAATGTGGCAACGTACCGCTCACCCGCGGCCTCATCATGAAAGGGCTCACGGTAGCCGAGGCGATGACGTTCCTTCTTGCCGCGCCAATTCTCAACCCCATCACAATCATCACGACGTATCAAGCGTTCGGCTGGGATAACGGCATCCTCGTTAGTCGTATCGCTGGCGGGTTTTTAATTGCAAACCTCATCGGCTGGATATACAGCCGTCACCCCCGTCAGGACACCCTGCTCACGTCGCAGTTCCAGGCGGCCTGTGCCAGCGAAGGGGAGCATCACGCTGCCGCTGGCAAACTGCAGCGCAGTGTTCGTCTCTTCACGAAAGAGACCAGCGCGATGATGCCGGCGTTGTTCATTGGTTGCGCCATTGCCGGAGCGATCCAGGTGGGGATACCCCGTGACGTGCTAGTTACCCTGGGCACCAATCCGGTGTGGTCCGTCCTGGCTCTTATGGTGCTGGCCTTCGTCGTATCGATTTGTTCGAACGTGGACGCGTTCTTCGTGTTGTCGTTTGGAGCGACGTTCCTTCCTGGTGCGATCGTCGCTTTCCTGGTCTTCGGCCCGATGATTGACATCAAAATGCTCGTTCTGATGCGAACCACGTTCACGACGCGAACATTGGTCCAAATTACGAGCGTTGTGGCGCTCTGTTCGGCCGCGCTGGGGCTGGCGGTGAACTATGTCGCTTAGTCATCTGATCACTCGATGGCGGGGAGCCCTGTTGAGCTTGATCGGAATTGTCGCGACGGTGTGGCTGGGCATCACTGGTCAATTGGGCCTCTACATTCATCCCCGGTATTTTGCTTTTTCGATCATCATGGCGGTCGTGGCCGCCGCGGTCGTTATCGTGTCATTCGCGCTGTCCCCAGGTGACGAACACGCAGGGCACGATCACGAAGCCGAAACCGGGCACAAGCGTTTCTGGGCAGGCGCGAGCAGCGTAGTGATCGCCGCCTCTGCGGTAGCGCTGTTGGTTTTACCGCCCACAACTCTAACGACAACCACCCTGGAGCAACGCGACTTGAACGGTTCCGCCGCAGCGCTGACCGAGGAAGCTTCGGCAAAGTTGACAGGAGGGGACGCCTCAAAATTCTCTGTGAAAGACTGGGCCTCACTGCTGCGACAAGGCGCCGGGGTCGAATTTTACGCCGGAAAAAAAGCCCAGCTCACCGGATTCGTGACGCCCGACCAGGATGATCCAGAGAACGTGTTCTACGTGGCACGATTCGTTGTGAGCCACTGCGTAGTCGATGCCCAACCGGTGGGAGTACCGGTGTACCGGCCGGGATGGCAGGACGAATTTCCGCTCGACAGTTGGGTGGGCGTTTCTGGCGGCCTGACCGCGAATCCCAGCGTCGCCAGCAGTGAGGGAATAGTCATCATTCCTGAAGTGGTAGCCGCCGTCGACCAACCCCAACAGCCGTATGTCTACTGATTTCACCCGATCCGGCCGAGACTTCACCCGGATGTTGCTCACGACCGTCATCGTCCTTGCCGTGCTGGCGGGCGCACTGGCACTGCTCAACACCACACGAGGACCCAGATTGGAATCGGCGGCCATCAACCTCGGAAGTGTCATCGATCACCCGGGGCAACGATTGTTGCTCAACACCGACCAGCCGATATCCAGCATCGACCGGGATCAGATCACGGTAACCCCAGAGGTCCCGGTATCCGTCGCCGTTGACGGCACAGCCGTAACCATCACCTTCGAAGAGGTCCTCAACTACAACACCGATTACCGGGTCAACATCGACCCGGTAATCGGATTGTTCCAAGGCGCCCAGTCGTCGATTGAGTATGACTTCACCACCGATGATGTGGACCTGTACACCTTGCATCGCGACTCAAGAACCACCGATGATGGCACGAAGCGACCGGACGAAATACGGCGCGACACACTTCTTGGTACCGGGGCAGGGCGAGCACTATTCACAGCGGAGCGGATACAGGAATTCGCGGTGCTTCCGGGGTATCTCGCCGTGGTCACGCTAGATCAGGAAAATAGAAATCACCTCACAATGTTTTCTCTCACGGAGGAAACCGAGCTTGAAATTGTGCTGCCCTCCGATACGGTCCTGAAAGACCTTCAAACATCACGCACGACAAATCTGATCGGCTTCACGCTAACTAGCGGGCTAGTTGGTGGGGATCACGATCCGGTTGACACTCTCTACACATACGACGTCAACGAGCAGACAGCAGTGCCACAACCAGTTTTAGGGGTCGACCAGCGGCCACTACCGGTAACGGACTACGTTTTCGTTCCTAACACCACATCCCTGGTGGCGCACGGTCCGGACGAGGTCATGTATCTGATCGACGTGACTGTGGAGGGTGACATAGTTCCCCTCGGCCAGCACGTCGAGATGCGGGGCCTCATCCCAGGAACAAACTCTCTGGTGGTTGCTGACCCGACCCAAGGCGCATCAATAGATCTGCGCGACAGTACCGTGACCCCTTTGGACTTACCTGCCGATGATGAGCTCGGTGATGCCATCCCCGCAAAACTTGAAGTCCTCAACCGGGAGGGCAAATACGTTCGCCTGTATTACGCGTGGGGCACCGATGGAACATCCCGCCCGCTCCTGGCTCTCACCGACGACGAAGGCAGCTCGTTCGTCTACGTGCCAGCCTCTCCGGACACCGACATTCGGGATTTTTGCGTATCCCCGAACGGTCAATATGTGGCTGTGGAAACCTTCCCTCGCGGGGGAGATAGTGATCAGTACCCGACTCTGCCTGGCTCTTCCGCAATGATGACTACGTTCGTAGACCTGAGCACCGGTGTCAGCAACCGCAGCATCAACGGATTCCAACCGCACTGGTGTAAGTAATTCGACTTGCTGGCAAATAAAATTCCCACCATCCCCAAACCGCCAGGGCCCTGACAAGATGCCCCTGGGCGGCTTCGGAAGCGCCTTCCGACACGCACGATTCTTCACCTTCCACTCGGGCTAAGACTGATCTCAGGTGGCCCGTTACTAAGCGGCTCCCTGCTACTCGTGCACCGGCCCGCGTAGACCAAAGTCCTACGGGTCGGCCGCGATTTTCGGGCCGTCCCACTGAGCGGCCCACGACGTAGCGGATGGTGCCGTGCACGGTGTCGCGCGGGTGCACGGTGTCGCGCGGGTGCACGGTGGGGTGCGGGTGCACGGTGGGGTGGGAGCTATCCGGATGGCTTGGTGGCCCCGACGCGTACCGGCTCGGTCCAGGGAGTCACCGTGCCGTCGTCAAGCACAGCACGGACGCGGTAGGCCAAAGTGGAGGCCTCGGCCAGCTGGATGTCGCGTCCGAGCATCCCGGCAGCCGCGTCGTTGACGCCGCTGGCGATGTCGAGCTCCAGACACTGCCCGTCCAGCTTCCGGAGGCTGGTTCCGGACCCTTCTGTCGTCACCGCCTGCGCCTCGAACCGTGTCGTGTTGCCCCCGTACTGCTCGAAGCAGGCGCGCCAGGTGGTGGTCCAGGACATCCGGCCGTTTTGCTCGGTGGTCATCTCGTCGTTGAGGAGGGCCTCGACCACCTCAACCGGTTCACCAGCCTCCACGGGTTCCGCCGGTGATGTCTCCGGCTGCGCGGTGCCCGCCGGGGCCGCGCACCCGACCAGGAGCAAGGCGGACAGACCCAGACCGGTCAGCAGTGCGATCGAGCGCGGGTGCACGTGATGAGGCGGCAGGCGCCGCCCCATCACGTGGCGTTCCCTCAAAGAGTCGTCACCACTCGACGTCGCCGAACTTGACGCCGTTGATGATGACCGTTCGCGGCGCGACCTCGGTGCCGGGCGCCAGCTCGCTGCCGACGACCACGCTGCGCTGACCGATCACGCTGCCGTCCCCGATGGTGCTGCGGAACACGATGGACTCGTCCTCCAGCACCACGTCGTCGCCCACCACCGTGGGCTCCTCGGGCTCACCGGCAACGACCACCCTGCCGCCACCGTGCACGACGACCTTGTCGCCGTACTCCACCCGATCACCGACGACCAGGTCAGCTTCTTCCAGCGCATGGAAGATCACGTCATCGCCCATCCGGTCCACCAACCCGACTCCGAAGGGCTCACCTTCGTCGGCCCGTAGCGAGATCCGTGCGCCACTGACGCTGGAGAAACGACTGAAGGTGTCGATCAGGTTCAAATCGCCGATCAGCCGATTTCGGAACCCGGGCACCCGCTTTTCCTGCCCGGCGAAGCTCGGCAGGTTTCGGTCGTGGTTGAACTCGGTGTGCCCCGGGTCGAAGTTCACGCCGCGCACGTTGCTCGGGTTGTCCCGGTATAACCGGGTGTACTCTCGCGCGAAAGCGGTGTTCACCTCGATGACGGCCTCGTTGAAGGCCACATCGGCCTCGTTGATGAGGCGCACCTTGCCCAGCGCAGGGTCGTCAGCTTCCGTCTGGGTGGTGACGTTCTTGCCGGGCAGCACGATGAAGCCGCTGCGCAGCCGAACGCCGGGGCCGACCCGGCCGAGCGCGCCAACACCGGTGTTGCGTTCCAGGACAGCGCCGTCCACCTGGCTTGAGAACGACAGGAAGACCTCCTGGTCGCCGGCGGGGTCCGCCGGGATGTCATTGCCCTCGACGCCGATCTGGGCCGGTCCGATCACCGAGACGCCGTGCGCCAGGATAACGCGATCGCCGATCTCGACGCCGGGCTCCGCGTGCCCTTCGCCGCGGACGGTCTCGCGCCCACCGTCATCGTCGGAGTCGGAGTCGGAGTCACCGTCTCGTGCACCGAGGATCAGGACGTTGTCCTGGACGTTGCTTTCGTCGCCGATGCTGATGGGGGCATCGTCATCGGCAATTAACTCGGCGAACGGGCCGACGTACACGTGCTCGGCCAGGCTGATGTGCTCCGGCTCCTTGACCTTTGCTGTGGCGTCCAGGAAGGTCGCGGTCTCGGCCGGAGATCCAGCCTGGCAGACCGGACGGTTCTCCTTGGTCGGGTGGCAGCCCTCGGGCTCGGCGGCCGTGGCGCTCAAAGACACCAGCCCCGTCAGCAGCAGTGCCGACGCTGCGCCGCTCGCCACGAGTGTACGTCTCATGGGTCTTCCTCTCATGGGTCTTCCTCTCATGGGTCTTCCTCTCATGGGTCTTCCTCTCATGGGTCTTCCTCTCATGGGTCTTCCTCTCACATCCCTGGCGCTCACCCCTGTGTTACCGGATGTGGCGCGACGTCAATTCGTCAGTGAGCTTGGTGTGCGCCAGTGTGACACAAGGGCTTTCCCGTTAGCTACCCCGATTTATGGGCTTGTTTTTTGGGAAATAGGGATTTCCTAGGCTGCTTGGCCGTGTCGGCGGGAGCCGACGTGAAAGCGCTTCACCGAATGCTTGGGCACGCCTCAGCGAAAGAGACGTTCGACACCGACAGTGACCTCTTCGCTGCTGACTTAGACAGCGTTGCAGCGGTACTCAATCAGGTCACGACAAAAATGAATCCGGCCAAGATGTCGGCAAATGAAACCGGACAAGACGAACGGGTCGGCTGTAACGCCTAATACCCATGCGGTCCCCGTTGCGACCCCGTGACGCTTACCGTGAGAACAGGCCAGTGGCTGCTCAGCAACACGCCGTTCATTCTAGGTTCGTCTTTCGCGTAGGAGAGGTGCCCTAGCGCATGCCTTCCCGGCGGAGGGCGGTGGTGATGGCGGCACCGCGGGTGTCGACACCGAGTTTCGCGTAGATGTGGGCCAGGTGGGTTTTGACTGTGGCCTCGGAGATGAAGAGGCGTTTGCCCAGTTCACGGTTGCTGAGTCCCTCGATGAGAAGGCTGAGCAGTTCGGCTTCCCGCGGGGTAAGGACTTCACCGGGGTTCCTGAGCTGCTGGAACAGTCGCGACGCGACGGGCGCGCTCATGAAACTCCTGCCCTGGATGGCGCCGCGGATGGCGGCGAAAATCTCCTCCGGGTCAGCGTCCTTGAGAAGATAGCCCATGGCTCCGGCATCGACGGCGCGAACAATGTCGGCATCGGAATCGTAGGTGGTGAAGACGAGGATCGCTGGCTTCGGGCTACGCCGACGGAGTTGCCGGATCGCCTCGATGCCGTCCATGCCTGCGCCGAGGGCTAGGTCCATCATCACAACGTCCGGGGAGCAGCGCTCAGCGGCGGCGAGTGCTTCTTCTCCGGAGGCGGCTTCGGCGATGACGTCGAGGTCGAGTTGGGTCCCCAGGAGCGCCCGCAGCCCGGTGCGGACCACCAGGTGGTCATCCACCAGGAGGACGGAGATTGTCATGGTGCTTCCACCCGCATTTCCCCCGGCACTTCCGCCGGCTGCGCGTGCCCGGTGGCGGGGACCGGGAGCTGTGCTGCCACGATGGTCCCTTCGCCCGGAACGCTTTCCACCGCGAAGACGCCGCCCAGCTGTTCCACGCGTTGGCGCATGGCCCGCAGGCCGTATCCTCCGCTTTCCGAGGGCTCGGCAAGGGCTCCGGGGTCGAAGCCGCGGCCGTCGTCGTAAATGTCGAGCGTTACCGTGCACGGAAGGTACCCGAGAGTCAGGCTGGCATTGCCGGCATTGGCGTGAAGCCTGATGTTCGCTGCGGCACTCTGTGTCACACGTAGTAGGGCATGCCGGACGTCGGCCGGGACCGGACGTGCCTCACCGGTGACCGTTGACTGGACGTTCTCCAGATAAAGCGACGCTGCTTCAAGGAGTGCCTCCGCCAGCGGCGCGTCGGTTCTCGGTACGGAGAGTTCGTGCACCAGACTGCGCGTGTCGGCGAGGTTCTGGCGGAGCAGGGACCCAGCCTTGCTGATATCCGTGCGTGCCGCAGGATCCGGCCAGGTACGCAGTGCGGCTTCGAGCAGGAGCACGCCGGAGGCCAGGCCCTGGGTCACCGTGTCATGAATTTCGCGAGATACCCGCTCACGTTCGGCAGCGACTCCGGCATCGCGTGCGCTGGCTGCCAACTGCTGCTGTGCGTCGGAGACCTCCGCCGCAAGCTGTCGCTGGAGGGCTGTATCGTGCTCCATCCGGTCGTAGACCAGGGTCAGCAACCCTCCGGCGGCCAGCGGACCCAGCAACATGGCGATATCAGTGGACCCGCTCAGGCGGAATAGCCCGATGGCGGTGGAGACCGCCGTCGCACCCCCGGCCAGATAGGCGGCCCAGCCGCTGAAGGCCGCGCGGCAGAGGAAGAATACGGCAAGCGAACACCAGGCGAAGCTGGGCGCGAGGATCACCAGCGCTGCCCAGCCCACCACGAGGGTGAACACCCAGGGCGTCCAGGGCCGCCGGCGTTGCGCGAGGACGGCGATTCCGGCGTATAGCGCGCAGACCGCTGCTACGAGTATCAGCACCGGAACATTGTCGGCGGGGCTGTGCCGAAGCACGTACCGGACCCCGGACGTCACCATGAGTAGGGCGAAACTCAAATGGACGACGGCGTCGATCCGGCCGAGCTCCGGGCGATCGACCGATACGGGTGGCGGGGTGGCTGCGGCAGGCATGAAGATCCAGTCGATGTGGGGCGCTGCGATCATCCTAAAGGCCCCGCCGCTACTGCCCCTCAACCATTCGGCTGATATTGCCATCACAATGGTTGAGCCCGAGACCGACCGATGCCTGATGCAGGAGGATCTGCAGTTCGTCAGCATAGGAAAACAGCCGATTGCAGGACCATCTAAGGAGAGTGTCATGAAGAAGTCGCACAAGGTTTTTGCCACCGTCGCCACCGCAGCGCTGTTGCTGACCGCGGGTGTCGGCGCCGCCGCTATGGCAACGCCGGCTCCCGCCCCCGCGGCTGGGTCTGTTCCCGCTTCCACAACTGACATCCAACCGGGTGCTGGAACCGTGGTGGCCCAGAACCGGATCACAGTCGGCGCGTCGGCCGATGCAGTGAGGGCAGCCCTGGCGAAGTGCCAGGCGGATAACCTACCGTTCGTCACCGTCGCACTGGTAGACCGCTTCGGCACTGTCCAGGCGCTGCTGCGTGGTGACAATGCCGCCGAACACACCATCGAAGCCGCCAAGCAGAAGGCCTACACCGCCGCGGCCTTCGGGGCGCCCACGAGCGAACTCGCCAAACGCATCACCGGGAACGGCCCCGGCATTGACGATCTCCCCGGTACCCTGTTCCTGCCCGGCGGCGTGCCCCTGAAAGTTGACGGCGTCTCAGTTGCCGGCATCGGAGTGGGCGGTGCCCCGGACGGTAAGCTCGACGAAGCCTGCGCAGCAGCCGGAGCCGCTGCAGTCACCGGAGCAAAAGGGTAAATTTCTTCCATGGCGACCTTCCGAAGTCATGGCTGGTCCGGCGCCTTGACCGCGTATGCCGGACCGGTTTTGGCTGCGGTAGGCATTCTTGGGGGCTTGGGATGAAATCCTCCGCCTCGCGGCGCCCATCACGACCGGTACCGTGACCGCGTGTCTGATGATGCGAAAACTCGGCGCCTACCCCGCCAGAACGGGGCGAGTTGATCGTCAGCCGGTGCCCAAGAAAAGACCGCCATTCCTACCCTCGGAGCCATCGACACGCACGTTGCCGAACCGCGGTGCTAAGCGACGGTGCGCGACAGGTCGCCAGCGGGTTATGGTGCCGCCGCGACCAACGCGGCTCGTGGATACAGCGAAAAGCAAGCTGACGATAAAAATCTAAGTTCATGTATTTTCGTCCTGGTTGGCGTAAATCTGACGCTCGCCTGATAACCCTCGTCGGAGATATCCATGGGCGCCGTGACAGCGTACGACACCGCAAATGATCGTTGCTGTCACGTGCGTTACCGCAAGCCAGACAAATCACAGACGGACAAGCGAGGTTTTCGAACCCGACGCGACGCCGACTTGTTTTTCGCGTCTGTTGAGATCGCCAAACACGCTGGCCGATACATCGATCCCTACCGCGCCCGAGTCAGGGTCGCCGACTGGACTGCCACCCAGCTGGCCAGCCACTCGGACCTGCGCCCATCGACTTTAAAAGCTGACGGATCACATGTTTGTCGGGGTCCTCGGTGACGGTGTGCTCCGCAAAAGGGTATTTCGACGCGGATGGTTCGATGCAGCCGCCGCTGACTTAGACAGCGTGGGAGCGGCGCTGAATCAGCTCATTACAAAAAATAATGTGGGCAAACGATGAATTGCCGGACTTAGCGACAACTGCTGAAGAGGCTTAGATTCGCGTGATTACGCGGATCTTACGAGTGTGCCCCCAAGCAGATTCGAACTGCCGCCCCTGCCTCCGGAGGGCGAACCACGCCGCAGACGTAGTCAGTGACCAAGGACAAAATACCCGATTCGAGGCCATTTATGGATCACACAAGTGTCCACCACTACTCATACACTGCCTGCCAGTTGTGGGCAGAATGTGGGCAGAATTCGAGTCGTCCGCCTGAGCGTCAGAACACGCGGGGTTGCGTCGTTCGCCCGCCGCGAAGCGGGCGACCTTACGGCAATGTGCGAAGCTCGACAGGGGAGGGGGGAGCGTTGAATGGGCGGTGACCGTCTGGAGGTGATGCACTTGGCCGAAAATCGCGTTGCTGCCTAGCCTGATCGGCTGTATGTCGGCCTGAGCCTCGTCGACGGCCCGCACCGAGTCGTCAGGCCGTCGAACCGTCAGCGCCGGTGCGCGGTAACGACGCAGCTG
The DNA here is from genome assembly GCF_004403585.1 of Cryobacterium sp. Hb1. Taxonomy (NCBI): domain Bacteria; kingdom Bacillati; phylum Actinomycetota; class Actinomycetes; order Micrococcales; family Microbacteriaceae; genus Cryobacterium; species Cryobacterium sp. Hb1. The sequence goes on from NZ_SOHI01000013.1 coordinate 63,127, forward strand.
CCCCGGTTAGTGCTCGCCGCCGAGGTTGCCGGCGAGGCGGGAATGTAGTTCGTGGCTCGCCTCGTTTAATCCCTCGATGACGACGCGCTTGTCGTGCCGTTCATATTTGACGGTGATGGCGTCGAGGGTGGCGACGGTTGAGGCATCCCAGATGTGTGATGCCGACAGGTCGATAATGATTCGGGCGGGGTCGTCGGCGTATTCGAACTGGGTCATCAGGTCGTTGCTCGAGGCGAAGAACAGGGCCCCGGTCACGGTGTAATACGCTGTCGGCACGGGCTGGTCGAGCTCAACCGTGCGTTCCACCCGGGCTAGGTGGGCGACTCGGCGCGCGAAGGCGACCATGGCCACGATCACGCCGGCGACGACGCCGATGGCCAGGTTGTGGG
>NZ_SOHI01000004.1:0-23453 GCF_004403585.1 Cryobacterium sp. Hb1
GCAAATCAGCCCCGTCGACTTCGAACTGCAATACTCGTTAAAGACCGCGGAAGTTCAACTCGCCGCTTAACCCGTGTCCACTAACCGGGGGCAAGGCCACCCGGTGGAGGTCCGGCTCACGGGCTCCCGTGAGCCCGGTGGGTGGGTGGGACCGTCGGCAGCTGGGTGTCGGCGGAAGGCCGTGGGGTCTTTTCTCAGCCTGGGCCGAGTGCCTTTAGTATTCTGAGGGAATAATGGACTCTGATAGACCCTCACCCCTTTCATCGCATCTCCGCACGACGTCCCCGAATCTGAGGGGGCCACATGCTGTTTGAGTGGGCGATGGTGGGGGTTGGCCTGCTCCTGACCGTGGGTACGGGTATTTTCGTCGCGGCCGAGTTTTCTCTGGTCACGTTGAACCGTAATGATCTTGAGGCTCGTCAGGAACGTGGCGAAAAGCGTCTCGGACCGACCATCAAAGCGCTGAAGATCACGTCGACGCATCTCTCGAGTGCGCAACTCGGCATCACGCTGACCACGCTGCTGACCGGGTTCACGTTCGAGCCCGCCATCACATCTCTGCTGTCCGAGCCGCTCGCGGGTGTTGGTGTACCCGACGGCCTCATCCCTGTGTTTGGTTCCATCATCGCGATCTCGGTGGCGACTCTGTTCTCCATGGTGATCGGCGAACTCGTGCCGAAAAACTTTGCTTTGGCCGTACCATTGGCCACGGCCAAAATCGTCGTGCCCCCACAAGCGCTGTTCACCGCGGTGTTCAAGCCCATTATTTTGCTCTTCAACAACACTGCCAACGCGCTGATTCGTATGGTGGGCATCGAGCCCAAGGAAGAACTGTCGGGGGCACGTACCGCGGAAGAGCTCAGCTTCCTGGTGCGGCGGTCGGCCCTGGAGGGCGTGCTCGACACCGATCACGCGGCGATGCTGCACCGCACGCTCCGGTTCGCCGATCACACGGCGGCCGACGTCATGACACCTCGGGTGCGGATGGCCTCCGTTCAGGTCGCTGATACGGCCGAGAGCATCGTGCGGCTGTCCACGGCCACCGGCTACTCGCGGTTTCCCGTCATCGATAAGAACTCCGACGACATCGTCGGGGTCCTGCACGTGAAGCAGGCCTTCGCGGTCGAGCTCGACCGCCGCGATCAGATCACGGCAGACGAACTCAAGGTGGACGCGCTGCGTGTGCCCGAGTCGATGGCCGTGGACACTCTCCTCGCTCTGCTGCGTAAGCAGGGCTTCCAGATCGCGGTCGTCGCTGACGAATACGGCGGAACGGCGGGCATCGTCACGCTGGAAGACCTCGTCGAAGAACTCGTGGGCGAGCTGGAAGACGAGCATGATCGAGCGAAAACTGGCGTCATCCGCTCGGGGCGGTCCGTGGTGTTCGACGCCAGCTGGCGGCCCGACGAACTGTTCGACCGTGCCGGTGTCACCGTTCCCGACGACGGCGACTACGAAACCGTTGCCGGGTTCATCGCCGACCAGCTCGACCGTATTCCCGAGGTGGGCGACGAGGTCCCTATCAATGGAGGGCTCTTGCGGATCGACCGGGTGGATGGCGTGCAGGTTCAACGCGTGCGCTTCACCCCGTCCGACTTGGAGCACGACCCGAGTCTGACCACCAGACACGACCGAATCGTCAACCAGATCCAGAAGGACCTAACCCATGAGTGAGTACTGGCCGGGCCTGATCTGGCTCGTCGTGCTGTTGATCGTCAATGCATTCTTCGTCGGCGCCGAGTTCGCCGTGATCTCGGCCCGCCGCTCGCAGATCGAACCGCTCGCCGAACGCGGCAGCAAGGCCGCGAAGACCACCCTGTGGGCGATGGAACACGCAACCCTGATGCTGGCCACCAGCCAACTCGGCATCACCGTGTGCTCGCTGCTGATCCTGAACGTGTCCGAACCGGCCATCCACGGCCTGTTGGAGTACCCACTCGCCGTGACCGGACTCTCCGACGCCGCGATCAGCGTGATCGCTTTTGGTATCGCTCTAGCGCTGGTGACCTTCCTGCACGTCGTGTTCGGCGAAATGATTCCCAAGAACATTTCCTTCTCCGTACCCGACCGCGCTGCGCTCATCCTGGCGCCACCGCTCGTGCTCGTCGCCCGCATTTTCAGCCCTGTGATTGGCAGCTTGAACTGGTTGGCGAACGGGGTGCTGCGCCTGTTCAAGGTGCAGCCCAAGAATGAGGCGACCAGCGCGTTCACCCTCGACGAGGTCGCCGGCATCGTGGAAGAGTCCACGCGCGAAGGCGTATTGCAGGATGCCTCGGGCACCCTCTCGGCTGCGTTCGAGTTCACCTCGAAACGCGTCTCCGACGTGGAAGTCCCCATCTCGTCCATGGTCCACCTTCCAGCCTTGGCGTCTCCGTCCGACATCCAACGGGCCGTCGCCCTGCACGGATACTCCCGCTACATCCTCACCGACGTGGACGGGCATCCCACGGGATACCTGCACCTCAAAGACGTAATGGACCTCACCGACGTAGACGCGTTCACCCGTCCCGTGCCCAGCAAACGCATCCGTCGCCTAGCTACGGTCTTCCGGGATAGCGAGCTGGAGGATGCCCTGGCCGCCATGCGTCGACGGGGCGCGCACGTCGCCACATCCTTCGACGCGGACGGTGTCGCCACCGGAGTCTTGTTCCTCGAGGACATCATCGAAGAACTCATCGGAGAAATTGAAGACGCCACCACCGTGTAGCCGCGCGTGAACAGCTGGGGTGGATCCTCGTACCGGCAAGACGCGACGCTCGTGAACCGGCTCGTGTTCCGCGTCGCGCGCGGCCATCATTGGCGCACGCACGCGTCCAGACCTCGACTTCACTCACCACACCAGTATCCATACCCTGTAATGTCCGCCCATCCTCAAAACGTTACAGTTGGCCCCGCCCGACAACTCTCTGCACCGCAGCGGCATGACTTGCAACCGGGCGATCGCACAGCGACGGGGCCCACCGCCATTCGAACGAAACTCTAATTCTTGTTTCCCATAAGGGGTTAGCGGATTCAACCGGTCGTCGCAACACTCGATTTTTGTGAGGTGTTGTACGTGTGGTCGAAGTATGAGCTGGTGGAGAAACAGGCGCGGTTTTGGGTGTTGATGAGTCAAGGCTCGACGCTGACTGCAGCGTGCGTTGCTGTCGGGGTGAATCGACGAACTGGACGGCGTTGGCGTCAAGCAACGGGCGGGCGGTTCCCTCTTCCTGAGGCAGAGGGTCGGGGCGGTACTTGTCTTTGGAGGAACGACTGCAGATCGCGGACTTGCACCTGGGTGGCACCTGGGTGGCACCAGCGTGCGGGCGATCGCTGTTCTGGTGGGCCGGTCTGCTGCCACGATAAGTTGAGAGCTCGCTCGAGGCGGGTCCAAGACTGGCCCGCAGGCACGGACGAAGTACGCCCCGTACGCGGCGCAGAAGCAGGCCGCGCTTCGCGGACGTCGTCCCAAGGCCAGCAAATTCGACCATCCGGAACTGGCTTTTTTGGTGCAGAAAAAGTTATGCCTGAAATGGAGTCCGGAACAGATCAGTGACCATCTGGCTGCGGTGTTTCCCGATCGGCAGGAAATGCGAGTCAGCCCGGAAGCGATCTACCAGGCGCTTTATGGGGGCGGGCGGGGTGACTTGCGCGGTGATCTGCATCAGCATTTACGCACCGGCCGCGCCATCCGGCGTCCCAGACGGCCTGCTGCGAAGAACTCCGGCAAGATCCCGGNGCCGCGCCGTGCCGGGGCACTGGGAAGGAGATCTCATCTTGGGGTCACACTGCCGGTCGGCGATCGCTACGTTGGTGGAGCGTCAGACACGGTTCACCATGCTCGTCCACCTCCCCGGTGACCCAGCGCGATCACGGTTCGCGAGGGGCTGTTGGCCGCCATCAAGACTCTCCCCGAGCACTTGGTGAAGACTCTGACATGGGACCAGGGCACCGAGCTGGCCCAGCACCGGCAGATCACGCTGGCCACCACGATAGCGATCTACTTCTGTGATCCACATTCACCGTGGCAGCGGGGCACCAACGAGAACACCAACGGGCTGCTGCGCCAATATTTCCCTACAGGCACCGACTTATCCGTCCATTCGCCCGAGCGGCTACTCGAAGTCGCTACCGAACTCAACAATCGACCCCGCAAAACACTCGACGGCAGCACACCCGCTCAAACCATGCAACGACTATTATCAGAGCCAGAAAAGCCCATCGTTGCGACGACCGATTGAATTCGCCGTTCCCTTACGGTGACGGAGAAACTGAGCGAATTGTATGCGAGGGAACACTTCGATTGCCCGGTCGATATCAGCTTCGATGACTGCCCAGCAACAGCAACAGCAACAGCGCTACGCTCCAAGCCCACCACCGAGCGGATCAGCAGCCCGAGACCGTGTGCCTCCATGGCTCCGCCCGCCAGCTCTGCCGGTGTGAAACCTCCCGACTCGGTGAGAATGCGTTCCAACTCCTGAAGGTCGAGATCGGTGAGCTGGCGGCCAGCGCGCAGCTTGTGCAGCACGACCTGGTCGGCGTGATCGCGCAGGAACGCAAACAGCCTTTCTCGGAACCACTCGCGGTCGATTCCCGGCGTGACGATCTCAGGATTCAGAGGCCGGGATCGATTCGATTCGAGCCGAGCCGACCTTCCTGCCTCAACAGAGGGCGTCCACGCTCGCCGGCGGGCGCTCGATGGAACCGCACTCGTTCCTCTCGGGATCGTGCTCGCCGTTGGCCTAGTTCTGCTGCGGAACCCTTACGTACGCAAGGCCTGCTCCAGCGTGTTGCATGTTCCTGAGGTGCAGAAGGTCTGCCGGAAGGCGGGCGACGAAATCGCCGTGTCATGGAGTCGGTACGACGGTCCGGCAGCCCGTGCCCGAACCCTCCGTCGCTGACCTGCGGGTCCAGCACCAGGATTCACACGCCCTAAACGCCAGCCGCGGTTGAAAAGTAGATTTCGCAAACTCATGGCCGAGATAGGCCCCACTCCCCCGACGCCGACGCCGGACACCCGACAGCCGACAGCCGACAGCCGACAGCCGACAGGACTGAGTCGCTGGCATGGTCGGCCCAGTCGGCGGGCCCGATAATGATGATAATGTCCGTGAATAATGCATCTGGTGCAGAATTGGGCGAACAGAGTGTTCTATACGGCTGTCGCGTAGTGCAAGGAACAACTTAGATTGAAGCGCTCCGGCTTCATTCGCACGCCGCAGCGTCAACACGGTCAGCGCCGCGCTCTCAAGTTGAACGAATCGGCAAGTTCGCCAACGTCGTGGATAAAATCTAAGCCTCGAAGGCTGACGCAAACGAGGCGACCGCCGACTCGAAATGAGCGAACATGACATGTCGTCGCGGTGCCTGTATGTTCATGACTTCAAAAGCGGAACCACGTTTCTCGATGTAGCCCAGCACCTTTTCGGGCGACCTTTCGTGGCAGCGGCGATCGCCGACACGCCATTCATGATCGGACAGACTACGGACCTCGAGATCTTCCGTTGCGCACGGTACACGACCCTGATTCGACATTGAATCTCCTCGTGATGAGCGGTCCAGACCGGTGTTACCTCAACCAGCTCCGATGCCGCTTGCATCTCCATTCAACATAGCCCCCGCCTGCCGTTGCCGGCAAATACAGCGCCGACCAATCGCCGTCATCGCGAACAGCACTACGCAGAGTTCGAACCGACTTCACTGGCTCACGGAACGACGTACCGATACCTGACCGTGGCTGACGACGTCTCACGACGCACCTGAGCCGACCCTGCCCTGCCTGAGCGAGGAATCCGAACAATGAGAGTGCGCCTCACCGACGACCGCTGGCACAGTTGCGTCCGTGCACAGTTGCGTCCGTGCGCAGCTCGCCGTCGGGCGTCGCGTGCGCGAGGTCCGAGACTAACAAGATCTAGTGATAGTTAGCGATGAACCGCGCGACGTCCGAGGGCGGTTAGGACTTCGTGCGGGCGGCGCAGGTGCACTGCTGACTCGTTGGCACGTCGGCCAAGACATCGTCGACGTGCATGCCGCATCCGCTCCAGGTGGTTTTTCCGCAATTGTGGCACCGTATGGGACCGCACATCATGACTCCTTGGTTATTGGCGCTGAAGTCTCAATTAGACCCCGTAGGGAATTAGTTCAACGCTGAAGGGTGAAGGTCATTTGTCGACCACGATGGCCAGTCCGGTGGCGGCAGACGCGTCTGTGATGCCGTCAGCATCGGTCAGCGTGGTGAATCCGAGGTCGGCCATGCGTGTGACGGCTGCAGCCGATCGGTTTCCGGTGGCGCAGTAGATGATGTAGTCCCCGTCGATCGGCAGCGCCGCGACCAGCGTGTCGAAGTCCGGGGATTGCAGGTCAATATTGATGGCGTCCTGAAGGTGTCCACCGACATACTCTGGTGCGCTGCGCACATCGATGATGACCGTACTGGCCTTGACGGCGATGGAGGGCGCCGGCGCGGGGCTCGCGCAGGCGGCCATACTGAGCAGTGCCGCCACCGCGATTGTGATGGCGGTGAGTGTTTTCTTCATGGCTGGGTGTCCTGACGGGTGCGTGACGTGGGTGGCAGAGTGATCGGATCGGGGGCAACTTTCCGGGAGCGTGGGAACAAGGGCGTGCAGGTGGCGCAGACCTCACCCTCAGTGGACCCTGACGATTCGTTGCGGGTGGTGGCTCGGCGTTCGCTGGCCAGTCGCTCGCGCAGGGCCCAGATCAAGAGGGTGAGGGCGGCAGCGGCCAGGACCGGCCGAGCAGTACCGCTCACGACCGGGCCGAGAGAGCGTATTTCGGTGGTCAGATAGAGCGCAATTAGGCCCAGTGCCGGCCATCGCGTGTCACAGAGAGTTGCGTCGGCGCCGATAGGCGCGCCGATATAGCTGGCAACGATCAAGCCGATCAAGCTCGCTCCGAGGGCAGTGACCGCGACTGTCCCCCACAGCGCGATACCTGCGCCGCCCGCACTAGGTACGTAACCGATGAAGAGAACTATCAAGACGACTACGGCGACGGCGGTTGCGATCAGCCAGCGGCGCGGGGTCCAGGTTCGAAGGTCAGTGAACAAGGACGGGAACTTCGGCCGCAGCATCGGCCCGAGCAGGCAGCCGACATGAATATTCTCGAGTCATGCGCGCGTACAGAGCCCAGATCAATAAAACAATGGACGCGGCGGCCAGATACGGCTGGACGGGCTCGAAGAATTGCATTGCCCCGGTTGTCCCCAGAGCGAGAAGAACCAATTTGTTGCAGACGGGGCACCCCACCGCGAAGAACGTCACCAGCCAGCCGGCCATGCCGGCACGGCCCGCTGCTCTACTGGATGTAGCGCCGTCCGGGTGCGCCACGTAGGTGGCAGTGACCAGACCCGCTAAAACCGCGCTGAGGCTGAGCACCGGCCACGACCACACGGTTGGCGGGATCTCTCTCGAAAACAAGGGCGTGTCAATCAAGTCCGTCGGGATGGCGATGAAGACCACCGCAAATAGTGCTGTAGCCACGGCAACCCACCAGCGACGTGAGGGCCAGTGACACAGGTCCGCGCCGAGCCCGGCCAGCTTGCCGCGCCAAGGAGTCCGCCGTGATGATTCGTCTCTACTGGTGCGCTGGTCACGCATTTGAGTAGCCTCATTTACTTTTCATTGTGAACCGCTTGCTGCCATTTTTGAGGACATGTATACCCTAAGGGGTATTATGATCTTAGACAAAACCAGCCGCGCATCCGCTTATCACAGGAGCACACACCCATGGGAATTACCGCACTTGCGACCCACGCCAGCGACGATCTGCGCAAGACCCTCAATCGACTCAAGCGCGCGCAGGGGCAGCTTGGTGCCGTCATCACCGCCGTTGAGTCTGGCGCCGATTGCCGTGCCGTGGTCACCCAGCTGGCTGCCGTCTCGAGCGCCATTGACCGGGCGGGATTCACTATCATCTCGTCGGCGATGAAAGAGTGTCTCATTGATGACGACGAGAATGGAGAAACCAACAAGCTCAGCGTCGATGAGCTTGAGAAGCTTTTTCTCTCCCTTGCCTGACGCCGCTCACGATAGCCAGCCCGCGACGGCGCGGAGCGCGACGTACACGGCGAGGGTGAGCACGAGGATCGCGAAGCTTGTTTTGAGAATGCGGTCGGGGATCCCTCGGCTGAGTCTGCCCGCGATCGCGGATGTCAGCATAGCCGTTCCCGCAAAGGCGCCGGTGACGGCCCAGTCGATCTGCACGTCGCTCACGTGAGCGATGAAGCCGGCGGCCGAATTGATGACGATGATCACGAGGGACGTGCCGATCGTGACGCCCATGGGAAGTCCGAGCACGAGAGCCAGTGCCGGAACGATCAGAAACCCGCCGCCGACGCCGAGCAGCCCGGTCAAAAACCCGACGACGGTGCCCGTGGCCAGCGCACGTGGCAGACAACTGCGCCACCAGATCCCGCCGCTGGCCGGGGCGCAGGGGCCAGTTGCGGCGGGAGTGGCAAAAAACATCCGCACACCGGCGATGGCCATGATCACGCTGAAAGCGACGAGCAGAAGCTGAGGGTCAACCAGTCGATTCACGAGAGCGCCAAGATACGCCGTGGGGATTCCGGCGGCACCGATGATGCCGGCGAGACGCCAGTTCACGCCGGTGCGCAGCCGCGGAAGCACGGCGACCGCCGACGCCGCTCCCACGACGATCAGCGAGGTGGGAATCGCCTCTTCGAGGGGTAACCCGACACCGTAGACCAATGCCGGAACGGCCAAGATTGACCCGCCCCCGCCGACCAGGCCAAGGAGCGCACCGACGATCACCCCCAGAAGCAGCGAGGCCAGGATCATGCGTGCGGCGCCAGCTGAGCGAGAATCTTACTTTTCGTGGGTTCGGCAACCGGTCGGTTCCAGGGCATCCACGACAGAATTCGGCCGAGCGTGCAGCTGTTGGTGGCGGCCGACACCGTGAGGCCGACGCCAATGACGCCGGCGAGAAGTCGGAACTGCGGATGGATGAACCTTCCGGCCAGCACGCTCGCCAAAACTAGCGATCCGGCCGTCATGCGTACCTGTCGATCCATGGCCCACGTGGAGCGGCCGGTGACGATATCGCCGCCGGCCGCGGCATAGCTCGCCACGCCACCGGCCAACACGCGAGCACCGGTCAGACCAGCTGCGTCAAGTTTTTTCCGCGCTTCCTCCGCGCGTCGACCCGACTGGCACACCAACACAACCCGGGTCGCCATGAGGGGCGCAAACTCTGCAGTGTGTTCTTTGAGCAGGGGCAGAGGCACGTGATGCGAACCCCGGATGTGCTGGGTTTCAAACTCGAAGCCCTCCCTCACATCGATGATCATCAGGTCGTCATGATTGAGAACCCATCGGTGGAACTCGTCTGCCCCGATTGGTGGCGGAGTGGGGCTGATGGTGCGCGTGGTGTTAGAGATGGTGGATCCGTTTCAGTTTGGTGCGGGAGCGTGGCAATGTTGAGCAGTGCTGCGACCTGCCATTCAGGCAGTCCGGCGACGTTCGTGTCTGCCGTGAAGCCAGCATTGGTCAGGTGTTCAGCCGCGGCGTGAGCCTCAGGCTTCCACGGCGTGCTGCGCGGCCCATGCGTTGTAACCGCCGACGAGGTCGGTGACGTTCGAATGGCCAAGGCTGCGCAGGGCACTCGCAGCGACGCTTGAACGCCAGCCGCTGGCACAGTGGATGATCACGGGTCCGGCGGGCACCTCGGCGTGGCGCTCGCTCAGCTCGGCCAAAGGAATGCGCAGCGAGCCTGGGATCGCTCCCTGCTCGACCTCGCCGGGGTTACGAACGTCGAGGATTGTTGCGGCGACGTCCCGGCGCAAAGCCTCGAAGTCCTCAAGCTCGACCCGCGTACCGACCTGTGCCAGTGGGCCGAGGTCGGTGAACGCCTGCGCCGGGTTTGTCAGATATCCGGCAACCCGGTCGAAGCCGATGCGGGCCAGCCGCATTCCGGCCTCGGTTTCGCGGCCGGAGTCGGCGATGATCACGATGCTGTCGTCGTGCTGGATGACCATTCCGGCCGTCTCGGAGAAGCGACCGTCCAGTCCCACGTTGATAGACCCGGCCAGGTGCCCGAGGGCGAAGTCCTCGGGGCCGCGGGTGTCGAGAACGAGGGCTCCGCGTTCAACGGATGTGCGAACATCCGTCAAATTCAGCGGTGCCAGTTCACGGGTGGAACCGATGATTTCGTGCGCGCTGCGGTTGATCATCGCGTCAACGGCGAAATAGCCGGGGATTGCGGGCTGGCCGCTGCGGATCATCGTCACGAAGTCGTCTTCACTCATGGACTGCACAGACGCGTTCGTCAGGCGCTGGTTGCCGATAGTGGATTCGAGCTCGTCGGAGAGGTTCTTGCCGCAAGCGGAACCAGCACCGTGCGCGGGGAGAACACGCACCGCATCAGGCAAGGCGAGAAGCGTCGTGTGGATCGACGCATACAGGGCGCGGGCCAGTTGGTCGGGATCGGCGCCGACGGATGCGGCCAGGTCAGGACGGCCCACGTCACCGATGAAGAGGGTATCGCCGGTGAGGACGGCATGGGGCACGGCGTCGCCGGCGTGTTCACGAACGACGATGCTGATGGACTCCCAGGTGTGCCCGGGGGTGTCGAGAATTTCCAGTTCGACTTCACCGAGGGAAATTTTCTCGCCATTAACCAGGTGACGGATCTCGTACTCCGCCTCGGCGCGGGCACCGTAGCCGATCCAGGCGCCAGTGGCTGCGGCCAACTCAAGGTGACCGGCGACGAAGTCAGCGTGGAAATGCGTGTTGATCACGCCGACAATGGTCAGGTTGTTCGCTTGGGCATCGGCGAGGTAGTCGTCGATGTCGCGCCGAGGGTCCACGACAACGGCTTGACCGCTCGTCTCATCACCGACGAGGTACGAACCATGGGACAAGCAGTTGAGGTAGTACTGGGTCAAAATCATCGTGGCCTCCAAAGATCGGGCCCACCACGCCGACACGAATTGGGGCGTGTACTGGGTATGCGCCCCAGTCTCGCACATACCCCCTACGGTATACAAGATACCCCTAAGGGTATAGTCTTTGGGTATGGCTATTACCGATCTCACCGAGACCACCTTTGACGCGACCATTGCCCAGAGTCCCATTGTGCTGGTTGATTTCTGGGCGGCATGGTGCGGCCCGTGTCGCAGTTTCGCCCCGACATTCACCGCGGCGTCTGAAAAACACCCCGCAATCACTTTCGGAAAAGTTGACACCGAAGCCGAACAGGGACTGGCCGCAGCCGCGGGCATCCGCTCCATCCCCACGTTGATGGCGTTTCGGGACTCCGTGCTCGTCTTTTCCCAGCCGGGTGCCCTCAACGCTGCCAGCTTGGAAGAACTCATTGCCGGCGTCGAGAACCTCAATATGGACGACGTGCGCGCCAGCATCGCCGCCCACTAAAAGCTCCTACCCCATGAGCACATCTCCTCCACCTCCGGCGGCGCCATCCGCTTTCGGTGAGCGAGTGGAGGTCATCGACATTCCCGTCTCCAATGAACGTGCAGTGCACGCCTCACCCTTAATACTCCCTGGGGTATAATTAGTATTGAAAGTTCACCTCGTCGAATGGAGATCCCTCATGTGTCGTGCCGTAACGTGCAAAGTGTGCCAAAAAACAACATGGGCGGGCTGCGGTCAGCACATTGACCAGGTAATGCCCGGTGTGCCGCGCAACCAACAGTGCGCCGGGCATGTGAAGGAAAAACCGACCGGATCATTCTGGTCCCGGCTGCTCGGACGCTAACGGCGCGATCCGCGCCATCATCTTCTCAGGCTTGCCCGAAGCGCATGCGGCTGGACGCAACGCGATGACCCTGTTTCGATGCTGATTCCTGACGTGTCTGACAGGTAATCCGGCAGCAACCGGTTAGAACGGCGATGGCCTGGAACGCGGGGGCTGCATGTTACCTCGGAGCGGTGCTGGCACCATAAACCCTGACAGCGCTCTCCGCCCACAAAAGCAGCGCCACAGAGTGTTGCGGTTCACAGATTCAGCGACAAAGTCCTGACCGTGCCTTCGGAGAGCGGATCGCGTGTTACGTGTTGCTGTTTTCTTCTTGTAGAGCGGCTAGCGCGGCGAGAAGGCGTTCATCGGCTTGATCAGCAACGTTCTGTATAGCTGGGGAGTTGCTGAGCTGGACCATGGTTTGTGGGTTAATGGCTTGAACCGTGGTGGTATTCGCTGATGAGCTGCGTCGGATGACGACGTTGCACGGAAGCAGCAAGCCCATGTCTGGCTCTGCGGTGAGTGCTTGCTCGGCGAGGGCCGGGTTGCAAGCGCCCAGGATCAGGTAGTTGCCCAGTGTATTCGCGCTTTCCACGCCGAGTTTCGTTTCGAAGGTCGCGTGGACGTCGATTTCGGTAAGAACGCCAAATCCCTGGTTGGCGAGTTCTTCCCGCACTCTGGAGACGGCTTCTTCGTAAGGCAGCGAGACGGTGATGGTGTGTGCGTAGTTCATGGGTTTCTCCTAATCCATTTTCGTGAATTGATGGTTGCAGCCAGTGTCAGTTGGCAGTGATGACTCCCATCATTCCGCTGTCTTCGTGATCAAGGATGTGACAGTGGTACACGGTACGTCCATTGAAGTCGTCACAGGTGATACGCACGCGCATGGAGCTGCGTGCCGGGATGTTCACGACATCCTGCCACATGATGGTGTCGACGGGCTGGCCTGACTGCTCGATGATCTACATCGGCCACACGTGCAGGTGCATGGGATGATCGAGCGGGCTGGTATTTGTCAGCAACCACTCCTCCACGCTGTCGAATTGCACGGTCGTGTCGACCCGAATGGCATCGAATACCTGGCCGTTGATCGCGGCCGACATCATGCCCCCACCCATGTCGCCGCCCATATTTCCGTCCATTCCCATCGCGAAGATTAGCTCGCGTTCGGCGGTTACGGTGGCCGTCCGTAGGTCACGTGGAATGGGCTGACCGGGTACGGCGGCGATGGTGGCGACGGTGGCGACGGCGTCACCGGCCACGATAAATGTAGCCAGCGCGATGACGTCAGTGGCGGTGAAGCTTGCGAGTCACAGTCTCACTTCGATCGCGCGCTCGACGCTCTCGAGGACGGGACACCTGCGTCATCACGACGCGCCACCGGCTGGGTCGGTCAACGCAGAACATGCTCGCATTCACTGAAGAGCTCCGCGGGCGCTGTGCTGGCCTTCGCGCACTGAACCTCGGCGGTGGCGACGTCGATACGGCGACATCAATGGGACCCACGCTGTTCACGATCTTGGCGGCGCTCGGGCAGATGAAAAAAGGGGACGCCGGCACTGCGTCGTCGCTCCCGGAAAATCTACTGCTCGCAGCCGACGTCGCGCGAGCGCGCATCCTCAAGCCCGTGCAAAGGTGGCCCGCTCCGGGCAGCAGGGCATGCTAAGGACCTATCCGCGAACGGCCGATCTGACGAACCGACACAGCCGCGGGCGAATCAACGTCACTTTGTGGGTCACGAACTTATCGTACTGGCGTCACGGATGCGCCGTCGCGCAAAACGGCGTCGGCTTCCTCGTCGTCGATGGCTTCAGGATGCCGCTTGAGATTGAGCAGGGCCAACCCCAGCCCTCCCCATACGGCCAACAGAGCGACGATCATCATGACGATCGCGGAGGCACTCATGGGTTCTTCCTTTCCCCGGCTACGGATCCTGATGCGGCGGTTTCGGGTAGGCCGGTTTCGCTACCCTTGGTCTTATCCGTGGCGGATTTATTCGCATCGAGCTCGGCGTCCAGGATCGGTTCATGGACATTTTTCTCATAAGCGGCGGATCGATGGCTCCACGGAATCTTCGAGAGCAGGTAGGCGATCAGTACCAAGGCAATCACCATGCCCCAGCCGAAGACGCCGACAAACCAGGTTGGCAAACCGCCGTAGCCCTCGCTGATCCTGGTGGTGAGGGTGTCGATCAGGATGTAACCCAGGACCACCGGAGTCACACCGCCGATGAAAATCTGCCAATTGCGGCCCAGCTTAACCGAGGACGTTGCATTGATGTGTTCGCGCAGCCGGGGAAGTGCGCTGAACCCAGCAGACATGGCCACCACGGCCACCAGTGCGACGGCTACAATTCCGAAGCTGTTGACAAAGGCATCGGTCACATCGAGCAGGTTCAGGCCCGTCGTCGTTGGAAACAGCAGGATCGATATCAGGGCCATAGGGATGCCGACGACCAGCGCTGCCTTTACCCGCAGCCAGCCTAACTTGTCCTGAACGGCGGCAATGATGACTTCGACGATACTGATCAGCGACGTTAGACCGGCGAACACAAGCGAACCGAAGAACAGCACTCCCAACAGAACGCCCGCCGGCGCCTGCGCAATGATGGTCGGGAACGCAATGAATGCCAGACCGATACCGCTGACAGCGACTTCGTCCACACCGACCCCGCTCGATGCCGCCATGAATCCCAAGGCAGCGAAGACCCCGATGCCGGCCAGCAGCTCGAAGCCGGAATTGGCGAAGCCGACGACGAACCCGGAACCGGTCAGATCAGTTTTCCGCCGCAGGTAGGAGGAATACGTGATCATGATCCCGAAGGCCACCGACAGCGAGAAGAAAATCTGGCCATAGGCAGCCACCCAGATAGAACTGTCACCGAGCCGGGTCCAGTCCGGCGTGAAGAACGCGTCCAGTCCGGTCCAGGCACCCTCAAGGAACAGCGCTTGGACGACCAGAATGAGGAACATGATCAACAGCAACGGCATGAACACGATGGAGGATCGGGCAATCCCCTTTTGCACGCCCATAGCCAGGATGGCGATAACCACGCCCCACACGAGAATCAGCGGAATGAGCACGGAGGGCACGAAGTCGAAGCCCAGGTTCACCTGATCGCTGACCTGGAGGAACTCGCCGGTAAAGAAACCCGCGGCGTCCTCGCCCCAAGCAGTGGTGAAGGAGAATATGAAGTACATGCCGGCCCAGGCAATGATCACCGCGTAGTACACGGCAATGACGAAACAGATTCCTACTTGCCACCAGCCAATGGCTTCGGCTTTGGGATGCAATCTCCGCATTGCCAGCGGAGGCGACCCACGGAATCGGTGCCCGATGGCATAATCGAGGAAAAGTAGCGGTATTCCGGCAGTGAGCAAGGCGACCAGGTACGGGATAATGAACGCCCCGCCGCCGTTTTCGTAGGCAACGTAGGGGAAGCGCCAGATATTGCCCAGTCCCACGGCGGACCCGATGGCGGCGAGAATGAACACTCTCCGCCCGGACCACATTTCACGTTGTGGCCGCGCGCTCACGGTCGAGGGCGGATGTTGTGTCTTTCCCGTTGTACTCACAATTATAATCCTCGCAGCAGATGCTCTTGGTGGGTAGCCGTATTCACGGTATTCCAGCCGCAGAAATCATGTCAAGACGCTCGGCTAGATTGGTTCGTAGAATTATTCGAAAGAGAGCCTCATATAAGTTGACAACTTCCGGATTGGACCACCGGAAACGGTGATCGTGATTTCCGGCGGTGCGTCCAGGGTTTCGCTGTCAGGTCCATCGTGCACGCATCGAGTGTGGTTCCCGCTCCTGGAAGACTCCGGTCGTCCTTCACCCGGACTGAGTCGGCGATCTGTCCAGTGATTATTGGAGGTTTTCGTGCCGCTTGCTGGCATAGCGATGAGTGTGAATGAAACTCGGTTGTCATTTCTGTTGGCCGCTGACGCTGCCGTTGAATTACTCGCTGAAGAGCGCACGTTTTGCTCATGCCCATTTCCACTAACTCTACTCTTACGTTAGAGTTGAGATGTAGGATTATTCCCGTACGAGACGAGGTGGCATTCATGCTTATCGGTGAGTTCGCCGAACGGACTGGGCTCTCCCAGCGCACAGTGCGGCACTACGACGAGATCCAGGTGTTGCAAGCGTCGGGGCGCAGCGAGGCTGGCTATCGGCTCTATGCCCCGGCCGACCTCGACCGGGCACGCATCATCCGCAGCCTCCGAGCATTGTCTCTCACCCATCCGGAAATCAAGGACGCCCTGGCGACGCTTGATCTGGTCGACTCCGACCCGGACGCGACGGTGTCAACAATCCGGCGCGATCTCGCCATCCTGATCAGCGATATCGAAGCGCGTGAATGCTCACTGCGCGAACAGGTTCGCGTAGCCAGCGGGTTCATCGACCTGTTGCGGAGTCTGTGAATCAACCACGCCCACCTGGTGATCACGCACGGACAGGAACACCGTGACGCATCAAACCACCCCCACCGTCTCTAACCTCGATATCCTCGCCCAAGCCCACAAACGGCGCACCTTTGCCGTTATTTCTCACCCTGATGCCGGCAAGTCCACGCTGACCGAAGCACTCTTGCTGCACGCGCACGCGATTGATCGGGCGGGTGCGGTACACGGCAAAGCTGGCCGGCGGGGCACCGTGTCTGTACCCGGTCAGGATTGGACTAATGCTGCCGAAGAATCAGCACTGCTCCATGCCGAAGGGCACGACCACGACGAGGCACTTTTTCTTCGCGCGACGACCACACCGGTGCTGTTTTGCGCTGCCGTCCTCAATTTTGGTGTTCACCAGCTGCTGGATACTCTCGTGGAATTCGCTCCGCCCGCTCTGGCCCGGGCAGATATCACCGGTCGACAACGGCCCGTCAACGGTGACTTCTCCGGATTTGTCTTCAAGGTCCAGTCCGGCATGAACGCCTCGCACCGTGACCACGTCGCATTCGTGCGGGTGTGTTCGGGCATGTTTTACCGCGGGATGGTTGTGACGCAGGCATCGACCGGCCGTCCGTTTGCCACGAAGTATGCGCAACAGATGTTCGGACGGGAACGCACCATGGCGGAGCAGGCCTGGCCCGGCGACATCGTCGGGTTGATCAATGCAGCCTCTCTTCGGGTGGGCGATTCACTCTATGATTCCAAACCCGTTGAATACCCGCCCCTGCCGGTGTTCGCCCCCGAGTATTTTCGTGCCGTCCGCCCCGCCGACACCAGCAAGCACAAGCCTCTTGGCCCTGTTCAGCACCCCCTGGCGGTTTCAGGCTGTCGCTCGGGAGTTCCCGGATATCGTGCTGGAGGACCTCACTTCGTCCGTCGAGACGGAGTCCGTCGAGGGCGCAGCCCGACGATAACGCCGCTGAAGGTGAGTCACCGGCGAGCAGAGCAACGGCCCGGCACACGTGATGTGCCGGGCCGATCGCGTTCGTAGCTCCCGCTAAGCGCTAGGCGTCAACGACGACCGCCGTGATCACCGGGTTGCGCCGATACTTGCGTTGCATCCATCGGGTCACGCTCTCGGAGAAGATGCGCTCGAGGGCTGTTCCGTCGAGCGCGTTGTTCTGGGTTGCTGCAACCATGGCCTTGTCGATGACCTGCGCGGCATTGGCTGCCCAGTTGGCATCGTGATTGAAGCCGCGGGAGATGAATTCCACCGGTTCGGCCAGGCGTCCCGTCTTGGTGTTGAGAATTCCCAGAACGGTAATGGCACCGTCTTCGGCGAGGAGTCGACGGTCTTCCATCGCTTCCGCTGCGTCTCCTCCGACGGTCATGCCGTCGACGAGGACGTAGTCGGCGGGCACTCGGCCCACGACGGTGGCGCGTCCGTCGACCAGGTCGACCACGATGCCATCTTCGACGACGAGAACGTGGTCTTTACTGATTCCGGTGCGCACGGCCAGGTCCGCGTTGGCGGTGAGGTGGCGCCATTCACCGTGCACGGGCATCACGTTGGTTGGGCGCATCACGTTGTAGCAGTAGACGAGTTCGCCCGCGCTGGCGTGCCCGGACACGTGGACTTTGGCATTGGCCTTGTGCACGACGTTGGCACCCCAGCGGGTCAGTCCGTTGATGACCCGGTAGATGGAGTTTTCATTTCCGGGAATGACCGAACTGGCCAAGAGAACGGTGTCGCCCTCCCCGATGCGGATGGTGTGTTCACGGTTCGCCATGCGGGCCAGTGCCGCCATCGGTTCTCCCTGTGAACCGGTGCAGATAAGAACGACCTTGTCGTCTTGCATCCGCTCCAGGGCCTTGACATCCACGAGCAGTCCCTTCGGGATATGCAAATACCCCAGCTCAGCGGCCATACCCATGTTGCGCACCATGGATCGGCCGACGAAGGCCACCTTGCGGTTGTGGCGTACAGCCGCATCGATCACCTGTTGGATGCGATGGACGTGGCTGGCGAAGCTGGAGACAATGATCCGTCGTGGCGCGGTGCGAAACACGGTGTCGATGGCGGGGCCGATGTCGGCTTCGGGTGTCGTGAATCCGGGCACAACGGCGTTGGTCGAGTCGATCAGCAGCAGGTCGATGCCTTCGTCGCCGAGCCGGGCGAAACCGGGCAGGTCGGTGAGTCGGTTATCGAGGGGGAACTGATCCATTTTGAAGTCGCCGGTGTGCACGACCAGCCCGGCTTCTGTGCGGATTCCGATGGCGAGGCCGTCGGGAATGGAATGGTTCACCGCCAGGAATTCAAGATTGAAGGGACCAACAGAGCGGCGTTCGCCTTCCTTAACTTCAACGACCGGGGGATGCAAGCGGTGTTCCTGTAATTTTGCTCCGACAAAGGCAAGGGTCAGCTTGGAGGCGATGACGGGAATGTCACCGCGTTCCTTGAGCAGGTAGGGCACTGCGCCGATGTGGTCTTCGTGGCCGTGGGTGAGGACGATGGCTTCGATGTCGTCGAGCCGGTCACGCAAGATCGAGAAATCGGGCAGGATCACTTTGATGCCGGGCTGAATGTCTTTCGGGAACAGCAGCCCGCAGTCGATGACGAGCAGTTTGCCTTTGTGCTCAAACACGGTCATATTACGACCGATTTCACCGAGCCCGCCGAGCGGGATGATGCGCAGACCGCGCGCCGGAAGTGCGGGCGGTGCAGTAAGGGACAGTGGATGGGTGCTCATGGAGCTCTTTTCTTGGGGCGCGGGCGTCAGCCCACGGAATGGTCAGGTTCGTATGGGTCGGGCAGGAAATCGGCCACGTCACTGGCAATGAAATCCGAGGCCGGCATGGTGAGCCGGTCGAGAAATTCAAAGGCGAGTTGTCGAATTGCCGGAGCGGCGATATCGGTTTCGGCGCTGATCTCGGTGGAGAACCACAGTGCCAACGCTCGTTTGGGGTCGTTGCTGGCGACAGCATCGATGAAGTCGCCGAAGAATGTTGAATCGTCGCGATCAGGACCGGTCTCGGAGGTGTTGGATTCCGCGTGGGCGCGCGTGACCGCGACGTAATACCGCGCGACGGTGTAAATGAAGAGGAATGCGTGTCCCTGCGACGACCCTTCGCGGGTCTTCTCGTCCATAGCTGTGAGTTCAAACTCCCACTCCGAATGTTCCGCGTGGCGGGCCAGCAGGAGGGTGATCTTGGTCAGCATGAAATCCTGAATGAGGTGCTGGTCGGTACGAGCGAGGGGATGAACGAACATGAAGTGCTCCTCTCGGGAACCTAGAACGGAAAAGTAGGGGCCGCGATCGGGCAGGGACCGCGTGAGTGGCTTTCTGTCAACCACCTACAGCAACTCTACCGTAACGTAAGGGAAGAGTATGAATTGAAGCCCACTTCCTATCCACCATCGGTCACCTTCCTCTCACGTGAGAGTAGAGTGTAGGTGGGCTTGCGTGTCGCTCACCATTCGAAAGCTGTTCGAACCTTCCAGATGCGCTCTTCTTGCACGTCGCAGCCAGCGCATTGCTGGCGCGCCGTCTGCCCCATTCTTGTGAAAGCTTCTGTGTCATCTTCTACACCACACTCCCCGCACTCCCCCGCGCCGTCCGACCGAAGGAAAGCGCCGCGCCCGCGTCCGCGAATCTCATGGTCCTGGCTGGCCCTCGTCGGTGCCGCCGGACTGATCTCGGTCATGACGGCCCCCGGCCAGACTGCCGGTCTCTCCGTCTTTACAGATCCCCTAATTGTCGACCTGGGACTGTCGCGAACGGATGTCTCGCTCAGTTATCTCATTGGCACGCTCGTTGGCGCGTCCGTGCAGCCGTTTATTGGGCGGGCGTTGGATCGATGGGGAGCACGGTCCGTCACGGTCGTGATTGGTCTTAGCTTTGCCGTCATCCTTCTAGCTTTCAGCTTCGTTGGTGAGATCATCGGGCTCACCGCCGGTTTCACCGGTGTTCGGATGGCCGGCCAGGGTGCGCTCACCCTGGCCGCGACCACCGCGGTTGCCCGGGCCATCCACCATCGGCGCGGGCTGGCCTTAGGTATTGCGAGTGCCATTGGCTCGGCCGGCATCTCACTCGCACCGATCTTTGTGGAGCGGCTGATCGCGTCTGTTGGTATTTATGATGCGTGGCGGTGGGAAGCGGTACTTGTGGCCGTGGTGGTCATTCCGTTGGCGTTGGTCTTTCCCAGGCGCGCCCCCGCCGTCGATTCGGGATCGACCCCCTCCACGGCTCAGCTCACTATTCAGAAGGAATCGTGGACGCTGCGGGAGGCCATCCGATCGGGCATGTTCTGGGTTATCGCCGCGAGCCTGGCAACCTCGGGCATGTTGACAACGGCGTTGGCGTTTCACCAAATCGCCATTTTAGGCGCCCAGGGCCTGACCCCGTTAGAAGCGGCCGCGAACTTCCTGCCGCAGACCGTGACCGGGATCCTGGCCACGCTGCTCACGGGCAGCCTCGTCGACCGGGTTAGTCCCAAGGTTTTCATCGTGTTTTCCATGGTGACGCTTGCCGCGGCTCTCGTTATGCTGCCGTGGGTGACCAGCGGAATGGCGGCCATTGTCTACGGCCTCGTTCTTGGCGCCGCCGGAGGGAGCCTGCGCGGTATGGAAGCAGCCTCATACGTGCGCTATTACGGCTTGGCACACATTGGCAATATCCGAGGAGTAGCTACGGCCATCGGCCTCGCGTCGACGGCTTTCGGTCCGGTCGCGCTCTCGCTCGGGTTTGACGTGACCGGCAGCTTCACCACGCCGGCATTGGCGCTGGCACTTATTCCCGCCATCGTCATCGGTGTCGCGCTCTTCGTGCGACCGCCGCAGCGCGCCTAGCGCGACCGAGCAGCCCTACTGAGTGCGCAGAACCTCGAGAAACTCGTCGGCCATTCCCAGCTGGTCCTGGAGTTTTTGCCGTCGCTCAACCGCTTGTGCAATGAAGGTGTCGAGCTCCGCGCGGACATCCGGATTGTCCGAACCAGCCACACCGCCCTGCAGCGTGTCGATGATCTTCAACAGCGCCATCATCTCTTCGAGAGAGAACCCCAGCGGCTTCATGCGGCGAATCAACATCAGCCGAGAATGATCTTCCTGCGTATAGAGGCGAAAACCACCCTCGGTACGACCAGAGGCCTTCAGCAGCCCGATTTCGTCATAGTGACGAATGGTGCGCAGGGAGAGACCGGTCTTCTCAGCGAGCTCTCCAATATGCATGGTGCCCGTGGCGGCCGTGGTGGCTGGGGAAGTCATAGTTGATACCTTTTCTCGAACGGATTCGCAATCAACCCTAACGTTAGAGTAGTGTTGCAGAAGTTGGCTGACATTGTCATGTGAGCCCACTCTCCCACCATTGTCCCTGATGACTGGTGGAGGTGCGCGACGGGGCGCCCACACTCACTTCTTCTACTCATCCGACACCATACGTGTGTCCCGCTCCAGGAAGGCCTCATGGCCATCATTGAAAAAACCACGGAGAAGAATCGGTACAAAGCCGATCCCACCGTGATGAAAGCTCTGCGCACACCGCGCATCCTCACCCGGGAGGTGCTCGCCGGCCTCGTCGTGGCCATGGCCCTCATCCCCGAAGCAATTGCCTTCTCCATCATCGCCGGTGTGGACCCCCGGGTCGGACTGTTCTCGACCTTTATCATGGCCGTGTCGATCGCATTTCTCGGTGGCCGCCCCGCCATGATCACCGGTGCGACCGCAGCCATTGCGCTCGTAATCGCCCCGGTCGCGCGGGATTACGGCATCGACTACTTCATCGCTACCGTGATCCTGGCGGGTATCTTCCAGATTGTCTTCGCCTTCATCGGCGTTGCCAAGATCATGCGTTTCATTCCCCGCAGCGTCATGGTCGGATTCGTCAACGCCCTCGGCATCCTGATTTTCACCTCGCAGCTGCCGCAGCTGCTGGGCGTCCCGTTCATGGTCTACCCGCTCGTCGCGGTCGGCATCATCATCATGGTCGTCATGCCGCGCTTCACCAAGGTGGTTCCCGCGCCGCTCGTCGCGATCGTCGTACTCACGGTGCTGACCGTCGTGACATCGATCAATGTCCCCACCATTGGGGACCAGGGCGAACTGCCCACGACGCTCCCGCAGCTATTCTTCCCCAACGTCCCGCTCAACCTGGAAACATTGACGATCATCGCTCCCTACGCCTTCGGAATGGCGATGGTCGGAATTCTCGAGTCGCTGATGGCCGCCAAGATCGTCGACGAGAGCACCGACACCCACTCCAACAAGACCCGTGAGTCCTGGGCTCAGGGCGTCGCCAACATGCTCTCCGGCTTCTTCGGCGGCATGGGCGGCTGCGCAATGGTCGGCCAGACCATGATCAACGTCAAGGCATCCGGTGCCCGCACCCGCATCTCCACCTTCCTCGCCGGCGCCTTTCTGCTCGTTCTCGTACTCGGCCTCGGCCCGGTGCTGTCCGTTGTACCCATGGCCGCACTGGTATCGGTCATGATCATCGTGTCCGTGCTGACATTCGACTGGCACAGCATCCGCATCGCAACATTGAAGCGCATGCCCAAGAGCGAGACGACCGTCATGGTCGTCACCGTTGTCGCCGTCGTCGCTACACACAACCTCGCGGTCGGCGTCGTCATCGGCGTCGTCATCGCTATGGTCGCTTTCGCCCGACGCGTCGCCCACCTCGCCCAGGTTGAACGCAGCCTCACTGTCGATGAGACTGGTCCCATCGCCTATTACACGATCACCGGTGCCCTGTTCTTTGCCTCCAGCAACGATCTGAAGACGCAGTTCAGCTACCTCGACGATCCTGACCGCATCGTCATCGACATGACGAACTCGCACATCTGGGATGCCTCCACCGTCGCCACCCTCGACGACATCAAGTACAAGTACCAGCGGCACGACAAGGTCGTGACCATCGACGGACTCAACGAATCCAGCAGCCTGCTCCATGCCCGCCTCGCCGGAAATATGGGCTCGGGCCACTAATCCATCCCACTTCCTTGCCTAACCGGGTCAGGCTCTGCCTCCTAGCGGGGCCCGACCCATTTGTGCGCGAAGGGGCTTAAACCCTTACGTTCAGGTAACGTTGCGATGGCTGAGTGTTTCGACGGGAACAAATTTTCTCCTTCGGGTCGACTCTCATCACACCGCGCCCCAGTGGCGAGACGCGTGAAACCGGCGCCCCAATCGCCACTCCCATCCATCTGGCTTCTCCCTGAGGTCCCGTTTCTGGAGGCCTCATGGCCATTGTTCAAAAATCCACCGCGCCCAACCGTTACCGAGCGGAACCCTCCGTTCTCACCGCCCTGCGCACGCCCCGCCTGCTCACCCGCGAAGTTCTGGCCGGCCTC
>NZ_SOHI01000010.1:0-83010 GCF_004403585.1 Cryobacterium sp. Hb1
GTATCTTCGCCCAATCATCCATATTGATCACCCTCCATAGTGGCTGGTGGCCCTGTTTTCAGTCGGCGATACTGGCCCTATATTCGGTCGGCGTTAACACGCCGTGGTGGCGGCACTCCCAATTCTTGTTGTGAGCGTTCAGCAGAAGGAGCAGATTGCATGGCTATCCGACCTGCCGGTCGTTACTATATGGACTATTTTTGCGAAGCCAGCGTTTGATAGTTCCTGGCTTGTTGCGGCACTAGCGTGGTGCGCCTTGCTCGTGCTCGCTTTTCGGTGTCGAAGAATCTGGTCAGGACCGCATGGCAGCGCATTTCGGCTTGCTGCGTCCTGGTTTTCGGTTCCGCTGGTTCTACTTCTGACCGCCGATGCCCTTGTCGGCCCCCTGTACAACGCCCGGTATCTCTTCTTCACCGCTCCGGCGGTCGCCGTTCTTCTGGCGATTGCTTTCACGCTATCGGCGCGGGCGATCGTCGTCTGGGCATTGATTGGCGTTCTTGTGTTAGCCAGCGCGCCCACTTACATCTCCCAGCGAGGACCGTTCGCGAAGGATGGCGGCAGTGATCTCTCCCAGATTGCCGACTACATTCACTCCAATGCGGCCGAGAGCGACGGAATCTACTTGCAGGATACTGGCAAATCCACGCTCAGGCCGCGGCTGGCTCTCTACGCCTACCCGGCGGCGTTTATCAGCACCGAAGACATTGCATTCGAGGCACCTTTCACGACGACGGGTACTTTTTCCGATGAAACACGATCACTCGATGAGATTGAGTCGAAGCTGGTGGGACTCGAACGCATCTGGGTTGTCACGGCTGGCTCAACAGGTACCGATGCTGCCCGGAAGATAAACGCGGCCTTCAACTTGATGGGGTTCTTCGACACCAGCTCGCACCAAACGAATCGTTCCGTCATCACCCTGTACGAACGCTAACCTGATCCCGAGGGGGGTTCCACAGAAAATCACTTGAGAACACTCCTTGAAGTACTTACGCGCTGCGGTCTTGGGGATGGACTTCGACAAGGCGCTGACGCGCACAGGTGCCGACGTCCCACAAGAAGTTGGCGGATTCATTTGGTCGTCGCGACATTCGTTTTTTGTGAGCTGTAATCACCCATCCAATCGTGATGGGCGGCCTACTTTTTGAAGAGCGAAACTGGCCTACTTCTCAACGAGCGCTGACAGCTACGTTGGCGGAGCGTCGGACACGGTTCACGGTGCTGGTCCACCTCCCCGGTGATTCGGCGCAATCACGGTTCGCGATGGGCGGGCTCACCGCCTTCTTTGCTCTGCTCTTGATATCGCTCTTGACAAGGAGATCTTTCGAACTCAGGTCTGTGCTTCGGTCACCAGTGGTACATCGGCTCTCGCCCGGCGATTGACGCGGTCGGCGAGAACAATGGCGATGACACCAAGCAATACCGTACCGCCGATCCGGGCAAGGCCGTCTAGTCCCATCAGGAGCCAGGTCACCAGATTGGGTCCGTATGTGGTGGCTGAGCCTCCGCCCAGCACTTGCAGTAACAGCCAGGTCACGGTCAGTGCCGCCACGACCCCGGCTGGCACCCAGTTCCACGGAGCCGGCACGGCGCCGAGCCGGGCGATCTGCATGACCGCGACCAATGCGAGAGCGAATTGCACGAACGAGTCCGCGTAGGCGAAAGACATCAGTGCGGTCGGAGTGGGGTCGTTCGAGAAGACATCGCCAATAACGCCGGACAGCACAGATCCAAGAAGGAGCCAGAGGGCCAACAAAGCGAGAGCGATAGTGCCGACCGGGCGGCGCGCTGTAACGCTGCCCATGCCGCGCACGCCGAAAGCGAACACCAACAGGGCGGCGGAGAACAGAGCGGGCCCCACCGTCTCGGCGTACGGGAAGAGCGGGGGCTGCGCGATCACCGTGATAACGACCGAGGTCAACAGTAGCCCGCCGCCGATCAACAAAGCGAGGGAGGCCGGTGACACTGGGCGATCACGAAGCTGTGAGTTTGCCATGCGCCCGAGTCTACTCAGAGCGCGCGGCACGTCCAGTCAGGTCACAAGAGAGACGCAGCCCTAATGGATCATGCCGGGCTCGTCCTGCCGGTGCTTCTAAAGTCGAATCATGAACCTTTTCTTCGTGAATAAGCAATACCAAGTGTGAGCACAGACAACAAAGTGATCGAGCGATCGGTCGGCAGCCCGGAAGATTTCGCGACGCTGTTCGACCGGCATGCCGTCAAAGTCCACCGATATGCGGCTCGGCGGATCAGTCCCCAAGTCGCCGATGACATCGTGTCGGAGACCTTTTTGGTGGCGTTCGACAAGCGCGCCACGTTCGACGTGACTGTAGCGGATGCTCTTCCCTGGTTATTGGGGATCGCGACGACACTGCTCAAACAGCACGCTCGTCGGGAAGCGGTCGCGTGGAAGGGCATGGTCGCAGAGATTGCTGCGGGCGTTACTCCCGATGCGATCGAATTAGCGGGCGCGCGCATGGACGCAGAACGGTCCGTGAAACGGATCACCACCGCCCTGCGCCGGCTCTCACCCGGTGACCGTGACGTCGTTCTGCTCTACGCATGGGGCGATCTTGACTACGCCGGCATCTCTCTCGCGTTGGGTATCCCGGTCGGTACCGTTCGGTCTCGTCTGAACCGGTCTCGACGCCTTCTTCGCTCTGCTCTTGATATCGCTATTGACAAGGAGATCTTTCATGGACGAACTGACACTGCTACGCAGCGCTCGATCTGACGTCACCGACCCCACACCGCAGGCGTTGAACGAGGCCCGCTCGGCGTTGTTGACGCACATCGAGGATTCCCGCCGTCCGACGGCGGCGCTGGCGACGCACATACGGCGGCCCGTGCTGCGACGAATCGCCTACTCGACGTTGGGCACGGCAGCAACGGCAGCCATTGTCACCGGATTGGTCATGACCGACTTAGTCGGCCTTGCGGGGTGGCGGGGAGGGGCGGATGCCGCTGCGGCGGCTGTTCTCCGTGAGGCCTCTGGTATGGCCATCGCATCATCGGATCCCATTTTGCAGCCGGGCCAGTATCTCCGTGTGGACACAAGCGCTGTTTATGGTGGGGCCGCAGCAGCCGAGGGTAATCGTCAGATCGGATTTCTCACGATCAACGAGGGGCAGATGTATATACCGGCCAACCGTGATGACGATTGGGTGTGGATGCGAGGCCTACGCAAACCGTATCAATCGTTCGGGCCGGAATCGGAAGCGGCCGCCCAAGACGATTGGAATCGCCAACTTGCCAAGCGCGGCACACCTGACTACCAGGAGAACGTCCGCGCACCGGGAGGCACGTTCTACGCGACGAGCAGTCCCAATCTCGACAAGCTGGACGGACTCCCCACCGACCCCTACCGCCTGCTCAACTACATCTACCGCATTACGCTCGGGTCGGGACCGTCCCCCGACGCCGCGGCATTTACCTGGATTGCCGACAGCCTCCGAGGATTTGGCGCCAAGGCTGAGATTCGTGCCGCACTCTACGAGGCCGCGGCGATGATTCCCGGCGTCGTCATCACGGACAGCGCAGCTACGCTGAACGACCGCACCGGGGTGTCCATTGGACGGACGGAACCCAGTGACGGCCTCCGTCATGACATCATCATCGACGCCCGGACGGGCCGACTTATCGGAGAACGCGCCGTACTCGTGGACCCTACGAAAAAATCACCCTTCCCCGTGGGAACGAGCGTCGCGTGGACCGCAATCACTATTACCGTCGTGGACGAAGCGCCCGCGGGCGGCAAACTGTATGGCGACATGGGCTTGCCGGGGTAGCGACGACCTCATCGGCATCGGAGACAGACCAGGGGTGAGGCTCGGCCTGCAAATGGACAAGCTCATGCGTAAACGCGAGCCAGCGTCGGCCTTCCGCCGACTTGCTGCATCGACCCGACTTCGGTCGTCGGGGTTGAGCGCTGAAATCAGACCGCATCTCCCAAGAAAGGGTCTTGTCGCCAACGCGCCTCAAAACCCGTGGATTTGGGCCAAATACGCTACGAGACACCCTTTGTGATCAGCTCGCAAACGACCGTGACTAGGCTGGCATTTGTGGGCGAGTGGCAGGGAATCGGCGGCGTTGCTACCGTAAGCGACCGCACGACTGCGCCGGCCAGGAGCGGCGGCTTCGACTCACCGACCCTTGGGTCTGCGCTTCTGACTTTCGTGCTGACCTTCATGCTCGTATTCCAGAGACTTTCGGCAAGCTCCAGTGCGCAGCCGCCAGTTTCAGATGTCGTGGGCTACTGGGTGACCGCCGGCATCATGATCGCCATTCAGATCGGGCTCCTCCTGAGGGCAATCTTGCGGCGTCGCGGCGTCGCGGCGGCCTCAGGCTCATCGCGGGCATTGCCTTGATCCTGACGCTCGGAGTGGCCCTGTTTATGTCGGTGCCGAAGATCGACTGGCGCCCTGAGCTCCCGACGCCGACCATGAACCCGAACTATCGCCCCTGCTACAGCGGAAGCGGCGACTGCATCGGCGGCTGAGTCTCGATACGGGCGAGCGCCGGCCTCCACATACTATTGCGAGTAGTCCCCGCGAGGTTCTTCACTGCGATCTCAGCTCAAACAAACCGACAGAGAGCCCTCGATCGCCTTTTCAGGTGTTCCGGTCACCGTTCGACTTGCGGACGGCTCCGAACCAATTCAGTCACCTCGCCAACGACACGGTCGCTATATCGACTCGAAAAGGGGAGCTATAATCTGAACATGTTCACCGAACACGTTCACTCAAGAGCGCAAGCACGCGACACGTCACGCATAAAAGTTCTGAGCGCTGCTGAAGTGTTGTTTGTGCGGCACGGTTTCGCGTCCACAACCATTCGACAGATCGCCGAAAGCGCTGCGGTCAGCGTTGGCACTGTGATGGCTGTTGCCGACAAGAATGGCCTGCTCGTGGAGGTCGTCGATCGAAAGATCGCCAGCATTCAGCCCTCGTCTTTTGACGTGCCGATCGCGCAGGACCCTGCTGCAGAGATCATCGACATACTCGGTTCGTTCGTGCGATTCTTCGCAGACCAGCCAGATCTGGCGCGCGCTTACACTGCCATTCTTGTTGGCGGGAAACACCGGTCGGTAATTTTCGCGGAGTTGACCGGCGTACTCGTAGAACAGGTATCGAAGGTACTTACTCGCGCGGGCCACTCTGCGACAGATGCGTCCGCGACAGCCCGCATCATCCACCGCGCATATCTCGGTGAAATTTTCATTTGGGCAGGCCAGGGTAATCCGAACCCGGACAGCACCCTGACTGAGCTCGCGAAAACGGTGCGCTACCTCGTCAACGGAAAGGTCGCCTGAAATGATTCTGCCCCCCCGAACCCGGGTGGCTTGAAGTTGCCCTTGCTGCAGCCCTAGCAGTCGACGTCGGCATGTCCCTCAAGCCACCACAGTTCATCCGCGACTGCTTGAACGGAGTGGGGTTCCCGCGCCAGTGGCGGTGGACGCTCCTTGTCATCAAATCCCTTGCCGTCACCGGACTGCTCGTCGGGCTCGCCGTTCCAGGAATCGGCCTAGCCGCCACGGTCGGCGTCATCGTCTACTTCTCGTCCGCAGCCGTAGCCCACATCCGCGCTCGGTTCACCGGCACGGAGCTATGGATCAATTGCCTGGGCTTCCTGGCACTCGCCGTCGCGACCCTGCTCTTCGGGTTTTTCCTCTGACAGGCACGCTACCGGTTCGGCTTACGGGAGGTCTAAGTGACCGGCGCGCCGCCGGCCGTGTCAATCCTTCTGGAACATTGCAGTTCCGGCTTTGGGGTTAGCGGCTGCGCCCAACTGCTGGCCGCGAACAGGCGCGGTGCCGCCCTCATGGGATGCTGAATGGTGTCTGAATCGGAACCGGTCCTACATGGCGACTTGGACCAACCATTTTGGTCATTGATCTGAAACCAATAAGGAGCCATAAATCGTGATCCAACTACCCTCGCTTGATAATCACACCGCCCTGATCGTCGTTGACGCTCAGCAAGGATTTGACCAAGTCGAATGGTGGGGACCCCGAAACAACGCGGACTGTGATCAGAACATCGCAGCGTTAGTGAACGAGTGGCACAGGCTTTCGCGACCGGTCGTCTTCGTGCAACATAATTCCTCCAATCCGCTCTCCCCGCTGCACCCCAGCAACCCCGGCCATGCGCTGAAAAGCTACCTGTCCGGCACGCCGGATCTATTGGTCCAGAAAACGGTTAACTCAAGTTTTCACGGCACACCCGATCTTGACTCCTGGCTTCGAGAAAACGCCATCTCGACCATTGTGATCTGCGGCATCACCACCAATCACTGCTGCGAAACAACAGCGCGCATTGGCGGAAACTTGGGATACACCGTCTACTTTGCTGTAGATGCGACTCACACATTTGACAGGACAGACCTCGAAGGTGGAATGATCAGCGCGGCGGAACTTTCCCGAGTAACCGCAATCAATCTTCACGACGAGTTCGCCACCGTCGTCCTCTCGCACGAACTTCTCAACCGCTGAAAGCGTCCCCTAGGGGGTTCGGCTTGCGGGCAGCAGCGGCGCTCTCAGCACAACACGACGACGGGCACGGTGCAGCTAGGTGACGCGCCCACCTAATAGGTGGCACCATCTACTCATGGGGGATTCGACGCGGCCGGCCGAATGGCTCAGGGGTGCCCCCACCGCAGCAGTGCTCTCCATCGTGAGCGAGGAAGAAACCTACGGGCATCTTGTCGCCCAGTGACTGAAGGCAGGCGGGCTCGGAGTTGTGAAGGGCGGGACCCTCTATCCACTCCTAAGCAGGCTGGAACAGGATGGCGATGTGGTCACGTCGTGGAGGGTAGGCGCAGGTGGCCCTGGACGTAAGTACTATTCGATATCTCCGACTGGCGAACAGCACCTCAGAACGTTACGAATCGACTGGCAGATCTTCTCTGACCATGCCACGGCCATCATTTCCGGGGAGAAGGGTCAATCATGACCGAAGCAGCACTGGAAAAATATTCGGCGGAGCTTACGGAGATACTCGAACTTCGCGGTGTTCCCGAGGAAGCGATCACGCAGATCGTGCGCGAGGTTGAAAGCCACGCTGCCGAATCCAGTGAGGACCCAGCCTTCGAATTTGGGACACCGAGCGAGTACGCCGACAACTTCGCGCCGAGGTTCCGCATGATCCGTTGGTGGGCACTGATCGTCTCTTCCGGCGTTCTGGCTTTCGGCGGCGCCTATGTATTGATCTCAGGCGTACTAGGTCGACTGTCTTCCACAGTCGTTTTGTGGGGCCCCTCTCCCCGGTTTCGCATCGTAATTGGCACGGCAGGGATCGGCGCGTGGATCGTCCTGCTTCTCATCGCCGGCGCTCGTTCAAAACCGCGTTCTCGCTCGTGGCGTATCTGAACCAACTTCGCGAAACGGGCATACCCGCCCGCTCAACGTTCCACGCTGGGCACGATGCACGATGCACGATGCACGATGCACGATGCACGATGCACGATGCACGATGCACGATGCACGATGCACGATGCACGATGCACGATGCACGATGCNCACGATGCACGATGCACGATGCACGATGCACGATGCACGATGCACGATGCACGGTGCCGTGAGTTGCGTGGGCCTGTGTTCCGGACAGGTGACCGCAAAAGAAAAATTTGGAGGTTGGGTGTCGTACTTGGAACCGTGGAAGTGGTCGCACCCGCACCAGCACCCGCACCCGCAGTCGCCG
The DNA here is from genome assembly GCF_004403585.1 of Cryobacterium sp. Hb1. Taxonomy (NCBI): domain Bacteria; kingdom Bacillati; phylum Actinomycetota; class Actinomycetes; order Micrococcales; family Microbacteriaceae; genus Cryobacterium; species Cryobacterium sp. Hb1. The sequence continues at coordinate 7,698 of NZ_SOHI01000010.1, forward strand.
ACAGCGAGGGATCGGTCGGCCTGGCCGGCATCCTTCTCGCCTCTTTCGCAGCGGGAAGCGCAGTCGGAGGCCTGCTCTACGGCCAATAAACTTGGAGGAGCTCGCTCGTAAAGCGACTACTCATCTCGGTCACAGTCCTGATCGCGCTGTGCGCACTGCTCACGACAATTGAGTTTGCCGTGGTCCTCGGCTTCGGGCTCGCTGCGGTGGGCTTTTTCCTGGCCCCGTCGCATCATCGGCGCCGCGGTGTCCTTCATCCTCCTGATAGCCGCAACCGTGCTGATACTCAGAAACAACAAAGCCGCGCCCGTCGTGGAACAATTGCAATCGGCGTAGGTAAAACTAGAACGTACATTGCGCCGAAACCTATGACCACTGGTCAAACCGGATCGGGACCATTCAAGCTGCTCCAGCTTTCCCAACGAGCGCGGCCAACAGCCGTATCGCCGATTACGGGCGACTCGCTCAGCGAATCGACTCGAGCAAATTCACGCTTTGACGCGCCTGCTGGTCGTCCGGCTTGCGGGCTGGTTCACGCCCGTCGGATTGGTGCGAACCCACCCTCGCTTTCGTCAAGGTTTTCCCAAGAGCCGAAGTCCAACATTTGCACATGAACGACTTCCTTTCGCCCACCGCGGCTGCCACCATACGTGAGCCCACCGTTATCGGTCCTCGACGACGGCGCAGACTGCGGGTCCCGCTAATCGGTCTTGGCGCGCTGTTTCTTGCTGCTGCTGTCATTGTGATCGTAATTCCGGGGGAACAGGCTGAGGGGACGCTGCTCGGCGCTTCCGGGACGGTGTCTGGCGGAATCGCTCGGATCAACGGTGTGATACCGCTGGAGAGCGACGGCTGGCTGCCTGAAGAACCCTCCACCGTCCTCACCGAGTCGGCGGCCGATGGGACTCACCGGGTACGCATCATCCTCGAACTGACCGCGCTCGAAGCGGAGGGGCTTGAGTACAGCGCCAACGATTTCACGATCACTGGGCGGGGGATCGTCAAATCGCGTTTGCTCTGGGCGGACCCAAAATCGGCAATCCTTGCGCAGGGAGAGGTAATCACCGCGACCCAAGTGTTTGAAATTCCCAATCAGGCGATTGACCTGATCCTCGAAACTGACGCGGCCCGATTTGCCCTAGGCGCTGGTCACCACACCGGCTGAACTCGCCAAACAATTCAGGGATTGGGTGCGCGAAACTTCGATCTTGTTCTCGCCAACGACGGGAGTTGATCCTCAATTTTGGGGATACCGAACGCCAAACACAGGGGATGGCCCCGTACCGGTCTAGATAGCACGATGGGGGGATCGAAAAATCCAATTAAAACCGAGGAAATCCCATGACTTTTACTCGTCCCCGGCAAGACAACGACGTCAAAATGTCCATGAAGATTATTGGCGCGCTAACAATACAGCGAGGAAACACGGTGCTTCATGCCCAAGATTTAGGGGGGCCTAAGCCTCGACAAATCCTGGAGATCCTGCTCATCAACTTTGGCCGCCCCGTCTCCAAAAACAGCCTCATTGATCTTTTGTGGAGTGATGCTCCCCCACAAAAAGCCATCGTGTCCGTTGAAAGTTACGTCAGTGTCCTGAGACGGCACTTGCAGCCAGGGTATGCGAAAACCGGGCCGCTGCGCACGACGACGGGTGGCTACCTGATCGACAGTACGACAGTTGATCTCGACCTGGCCCGATTTGACTCGCTGGTGCGCGAAGCGCAGTGGGTGAGCGCAGACGCCGCATACCCGCTCCTGCTGGATGCGCTCGCGCTTGCTACCGTTCCCCTTTTCACTGACGAGTTGACTCCGGCGTGGGCAGAGGAGGAGCGCCGCAGGCACGCCGCTGTCGTGACCAACACTCGCGTGTACGCGTCTGCTTTGGCCGCCGCCACCGGCAGGACCGGTGAGTCCATTTTCTGGGCGAATCAGGCTCTCATCGATGACCCGTTGAATGAGGCTGCGTGGACTGCGGTAATCCTAGGGTTCGAGAAAAATGGCCAGCTCGCTGAGGGGCTCAGGGAATTCGCGCGCTACCGGTCGATGCTCGACCGTGAGCTCGGGTGCGCGCCCAGCGCGGCCCTGCGAGAGGCTTACTCACGGATGCTCATGGCTACGGCGAACAGTCACAGTGACCTCTCGGATGCGGTGACCGCGCTTCTTGTGCTGAACAACCAATTGTCACGCATCACGAACGGGAGCGTGCGACCACACGAGGGGTCGGATGACTCATACGCGCGGGCTGCGGTGCGAGCGGCGCAGCAGGTGCTTTCCTCGTTTCTGCACCGGGTCAATGAAGCGGCGTGAAGCCCATCTGCCGATAGCAGGGTTTCTATAAGGACGGTGAGAGACCTTTAGGCAAACACGAATTTTCGAGGAGAACTAATGACAATCACACGCCGTCAAGTGTTGCTAATAGGTGGAATCGGTGCTGCGGGTGCTGCGGGTGCCCTCTGGCTGCCGCGCGAAACACTGAACGCGAAATCTATCAGCCGTCTTCCCTACAGCGAGATGCCGAGGCCGTTCAGAACGCCCCTCGTGCAGGCACCGATCCTTCGCCCCAACCGGGTCGAAATCGACCCGCTCGACGGCGCGCCAGTGAACTATTACTCTGTGTCCGAAATCGCCGCGAGTGCATCGATCTTGCCGCGCCTGAAAACGCCAATTCTTGGCTATAACGGGATTTTCCCGGGACCGACCCTCAGCGTCGACCAAGGAACGAAGGTGGTGCTCCGAGTGCGCAACAAGCTGCCGGCTACCGATCCGCTCGATGGTCATGCCTTGTCAACGTCGACGCATTTGCACGGCTCGGCGTCGTTGCCGCAGTACGACGGATATGCGAGTGACGTCACGCCTCCGGGTTTTTACAAGGACTACCACTACCCCAACTTCCAGCCCGCACGCACCCTCTGGTATCACGATCACGGGGTGCATAACACGGCGCAGAATGCCTACTCGGGCCTTGCCGGACAGTATCACTTGCACGATCCCCTGGAGCGGGCTCTTCTGCCTCAAGGGCCTTTCGACGTGCCGCTCACCATAACGGACGCAATGTTCGCAGTAGATGGCTCACTCGGGTACGACGACAACGACCACTCGGGTCTGTGGGGCGATGTCATTCTGGTGAATGGCAAGCCGTGGCCGGTGATGAAGGTACAGAAACGCGTTTACCGGTTCCGAATTCTGAACGCCAGCATTTCGCGTTCCCTCAGGCCTAAGCTCAGCACGGGAGATCCTCTCGTAATTGTTGGCACAGACGGTGGGCTCATGCCGCGGTCCCGCAGCGTCGCAAACTACCGACACGCGGGCGCAGAGCGGTACGAAATACTTATCGACTTTCGCAAGTACCAGACTGGTCAACGGATCGAGCTCCGGAACCTTTCCAACAAGAACAACGTTGACTACGACTTCACCAGTAAAATCATGGCGTTCGACGTGGTCGGCGACCCGGTCGACACCATGGATCCGACTTGGAACACCATTCCGACGACCCTGGTTGGCAGCGAAGTCATGAGCCTCACTGCCGCGCAATCAACCAAGACTCGGCATTTTCGGGTGAAGCGCAATGATTTGACCAACCTGTGGACCATCGATGACGGTTCCTGGCAGGAAGTCGTCGAGAGTGGCTTCACTAAGGTGGCCGCCAACCCCGCGCTTGACGCGACAGAAATCTGGGAGTTCGAGAATAGTTCTGGAGGATGGTTTCACCCCATTCATATTCACCTCGTGGACTTTCAGATCCTCGGCCGCAATGGCAGAGCGCCGTTTCCAGCCGAGATGGGGCCCAAGGACGTCGTCTACGTGGGAGAGGGCGAAACCGTCAGGCTGCTCATGAAGTTCGGCCCGCATCGGGGCAAGTACATGATTCACTGCCACAACCTTCCGCACGAGGACCACGACATGATGGTGCAGTTCAGCGTCGGGCTAGCCGCAACCGACGTCGACCCCAACGACCCGATTTCGGCGGCACCTCCGGTATGGGACGCCCAGGTATAGCGACTAAGGCACCCACCAGAATCATCTCGGTGATTATGGTGGGTGCCATTGTCATGCTCGCACTTCGCGTGTGGGTGGCGACGCCGATGACGGTGGTTTCCGACAGCATGGAACCCACAGTGATGCAGGGCAGCATCGTTCTCGTTCATTCTGCGGCACCGTCGCTTGACGGCCCAACCGTGGGCCAAATGGTGGTCTTTCGCAGCCCTGAGGACGGCAAGCGCACGTTGAAACGTGTGGCTGGTGCCGCAGGACAAACTGTCGCGATTCGAGACGGCGCACTTTACGTTGACGGCGCACTCATCGTTGAGCAGTATGTGGACTCTCGCCAGATCGACGGAACGTTCTTCCGCCGAGTTACAGTGCCCGCCGGCCATCTTTTCGTGCTCGGAGACAATCGCGCGATTTCGATCGACTCAAGGGATTACGGTTTCATTCCCATCGCCGACGTGGCAGGCACGGTCCTCTGGCCGTGGTGAACGATCACCCAACTGCGCCCAAATCAGCTTGAAAACGAGTCTCCTGACTTTTCCGCGATCAATTGCGTCCGAAGAGTTTCTGTTTGTGGCCGCCGAGGCTGAGCAGGGCAAGGGCGATGGGGCATCGGGTGATGTTGTGCCTAAGGCAATTGCGCAGGGGCGGGGCGGCACCATATGCGGTGGCGACGACCTGTCAACGCAAACTGAAAATGGGGCCAGTATCGCGGCGGTTTCTTGGGGTCGTTACAACGCCGGGTGGTCTATTCAGTGATCAATAGCTTAGTGAAGCGTTCGGCGGGGGATGAGTTCCCCCTCCCGGTTGCCTGGCACGGATCGGTCCTCCACCTCTGGGGGACGATCGCAGATCATGGTCACAGGGTCAACGAATCGTGACCGGCGTGCCTCGCTGCTTCTTCGTGGTTTGCGTCGTGCTCGGCCGGTGCGTAACTTCGCGGCGAGGTCCCGGGGGAGGCCGCTGCGGGCTGGAGAATAGAACCCAAGGCGTTCTCGGCCCTATTTTCAATCGGCGTTAATACCGCCCTGATCGGTTTGGACGTCTCGATCACCTCGATGCACAGCTCGTCTGTGAACTCCTAATGAAACGCCTACGCGCTGCGGCCATACGGCGCACGAAACGGGCTCTCACCGCTGACGCCGTGAGAGCCCGTTCCTGTGTTATCTCTTAGCCGTTACCCAGCGGTCACGGTCACTGGCCCCACGACGCCACCCAGGGTGGAATCGATCCAGATCGAGCCGGGGTTGCTGATCGAGGTCCTGAGCCGGTAGGTAAACACTCCACCGGTCTCCGGCGCCGCCGCGGCCGTGATCGGCGCGCGTCCAATGACAGGACCCGTCGGTCCGTTCCGGTGGATTGTCACGGTGCCGCCGACCGACGAACTGATACCGTCGACTCTAAAGTCGCGCGACTTCCATCTCGCCCCGGTGACGCTGATCTGGCTGGCGATCGGTGTGATTCGCACCTCATCGGTGCGCACGGCAGAACCAGAAGTGACAGTGAGCCGGAAGGTCAACGGATTGTTCGTCATCGGTGTCGCGAAGAGCGGCAAAGAGAACGTTGGATTGACCGTCGTGGGCCCTGAGAGGGTGACGCGGTCGGGATCCGTTAGCCCAGTGAGCACCTGCTCCCACAGATAGGTCGTTTCTGTGCTGGTCGAGCGGCTGCCGTCGAGCACCACCGTGGTCGCGGTGACTGCCCGAGTGATCGCCTGATCGGCTCCCGCGTTAGCGACGAGAGCGCCGAGTGCTTGGACCGGTTCGGACTTAGCGGATTCGGCGCCAGCGCCGTTTGCATTGCTCGCAGTGACCGTGAACTGATAGGTCGTATCTGGAGCCAAACCGTCGAAGAGGAGTGTTGTCACGTCTCCTGCGGTGGTGCGCGCGGGGCCCGAAACAAGTCCATCAGCGGTGTACGCCTGCACGGAATAACCTGTCACAGTGAGTTCCGGAGCTCCCGGGTTGGCAGCAGCCCAGTTCAGCGTCACGCTTCCCGTGCCGGCGATCGCTGGCGAGGAGAAGGTTGGCGTCGAGGGGAGGGGATCATTCGTGATGGTCAACACCACCTGGCCCTGCGTCGAGATGTTGCCGGATGGGTCGACTGCGGCAAAGTTCACAGTAGTCGTTGCGTCAATGTTGAGGGGCTGCGTGTAGAGCACAGCGACCGTAGACAAAGTGCCGCCGGATAGAAAAACATCTGACCCGTCTGTCGTGTAGTAAATCTCCGCTGCCGCCTCATTGGAGCTCAGAGTGAGCTGCTGGGCGGTGCGGAACGACCCGCTCTGGAGGGAGGCTGTAGTTAGGGGCGCCACGATGTCGGTGACCGGGATGGCATGCACAGCGGGGAAGGTTTCGCCCGCGCTGCTCACTGAGACGAGGAAAACGTCATACGTCTCGGCTGGATTAAGCCCCGAGATCGTGGTGGTCTTCGCCGCAGGGGACTCGATGCGCTTGCCAAATTCCGCGCGCTCTCCGTTGACGGCCGTTTGCGCTACCGCGTGAACCCGGTATCCGGTGATCGCCGGTGTGCCGGGGATCGCTTTCGCTGGTGTCCACGTGATCTTGAGGGAATCTGCCACCGTGGCGGCGATCACATCGGTCGCTCCGGAGGGTCCTGATTGCAACGGACCGTTCGGGCATCCGCCCATTCCAGGACCGCCCAATTCGCCGAACTCGGCGATGGTGAGGCCTTGGCGGTTAGCGGCGGCATCTTCGAGTTCCCAGGACATCACGCGCACACCGGTTCCGGCGGCAGCGGCGATGCTCGCAGCATCTTGGCTGTCGAATACGTAGGTGGCCGTGAAAGTGTTCGCGCCCGCAATGCCGTACTCGAGAGATGAGCTGTAACCCACGTTGGCTGTGAGTGGTCCAGGTGCAGCGCGCACGTCTCGACGGCCGATATCGGTGTTCTTGAACGCCGGTTCGACGATTCGCTGTTCAATCTGATCTTGATTTGCACCATCGCCAATAAAACCGGTGATGGTGACGGTGACGCCGTCGGCGGCGAGCACCGGCGTTCCTGTCACATATACGTCTTGAGTAGTGGTGTCACCGGCTGCAGTGGCACCGAACTTCATCGACACGAGGTCTCCGGGACGGATGTCGGGGGTAACTTTCAGTGTCGTGCCGGCGCCCCAGCAGGCGCCCCCCGGGTGGTTGATCTCGAACGCGATGTCGCCCGCGCTCACAACCGACTCCGCTGAACCAATCACACCGACCCCGGGACGCGTAACTTCTACGGTTGCGATCTGGCCAATGCGGTCCTGGTAGCCCTCGATGGTGATGAAGTCGCGGTCAGGGAAGACGATGATGTTGTTGGGAAAAGTCGGGACAGCCGCCGAAGCGGCCGGTACGGCGATGATGAAGGGTGCGATCAGCACTGCGGCTGAGACTCCAATCACGGTCGCGCGCCTTACGGAAGAAATCCTGTTTCCAGGACCCGCCGCAGATGGGCTGGTTTTCACGGTCATTCACTCCTTCATGAGAATGCGTGAGACATTCACACATAGTTGCACTCTCGTCCCGGGACCTTGGAAAAACCATGACCATCTAATTGCGACATTGGTGGTTAGGAGTAGCGCATTGTCCAGCGTCGGATTCGGTAAAGGTTTGTGATCACCGGAGAAGTCAAAAGTCCCCGAGAACGGTCAAACGCGTCGCCTCGAATCCGGCCGACAAATCGATTCGTATAACACGATCAGTCGATATACATCCGCGACGGCCACAGGGCCGATTCTCTCCCGGAGTTAGGCGTCACACTTCTGTAAGAAATGATCCCTAGTCTCCCTCCCCAGTGCGGGATAACGTACTGAATCCAACCGCATGAAAGGTATTGAAAGCATGGCTATTTCTCGGCGACAAGTTTTGTTATTAGGTGGTGTAGGAGCGGTGGGAGTGGGTTTGTTGACACTGCCCCTGCGTAATGCGGAAGCAGGAGCCGCGAGCGCTCTTGACCCGAGCGAGTTGCCCCGACCGTATCAAACACCGTTCGTTCAGGCGCCCATTTTGCGACCTGATCGATCGGGTATTGATCCCGTCGACGGGGCGCCCACGCAGTATTACACTCTCGCGGCGATGGCGGCCAGTTCCGCTATTCTTCCGCGGCTGAAGACCCCAATTCTTGGGTATAACGGTATTTTTCCTGGCCCGACCATCAGCGTCGAACAGGGGACGAAGGCTGTGGTGCGCATGCGTAACCAGCTGCCCGCCACGCATCCGTACGACGGTCACCCGCTCTACTCGTCCACGCACCTGCATGGATCGGCCTCGCTGCCGCAATATGACGGCTACGCAAACGACATCACGAATCCGGGATTTCGCAAGGACTACGTGTACCCCAACTTTCAACCGGCCCGCACCTTGTGGTACCACGATCATGCGGTGCATCACACCGCGATCAACGTCTACTCGGGCCTGGCCGCGCAGTACCACCTGCACGATCCGCTGGAACGAGCGCTCCTACCCCAGGGAGAATTCGACGTTGCGTTGACCATTAATGACGCCATGTTCGCGGTCGACGGATCCCTCGCTTATGAAGACAACAGCCACTCCGGGCTCTGGGGTGATGTGATTTTGGTCAACGGCAGGCCGTGGCCGGTCATGAAGGTCAAGAAGCGCGTGTACCGGTTCCGCGTCGTGAACGCCTGCATTTCCCGGTCGTTGCGTCCGACCCTCAGCACGGGCGATCCCGTCACAGTCGTCGCCACCGACGGCGGGCTGATGCCGGTATCCCAGTCTGTGGCGAGCTGGCGCCACGGCCCGGCCGAGCGCTATGAAATTCTGATCGATTTCCGTAAATACAAGGCGGGCCAACGGATCGAGCTGCGCAACCTGTCTAACAAAAACAACGTCGACTATGAGTTCACGAACTCGATCATGGCTTTCGACGTCGTTCCGGACCCGGTCGACACGAAAGATCCCACCTGGAACACGATTCCCGTGCAACTGGCCCCCAGCGAAGTGATGGCGCTCAAGCCTTCCGCATCGACGGTTCAGCGCCCTTTCAAAATAGCCCGCAACAACGGTTTGTGGACCATTAATGGCACGACATGGGAGCCGATTGTTGCTAGCGGATTCCGTGACGTGGCGGCGAATCCAGACCTGAACTCGGTCGAAATTTGGGAATTTCACAACCCAGGCGGCGGCTGGTATCACCCCATGCACATCCACCTGATCGACTTTCAAGTTCTCAGCCGAAACGGGCAAGCCCCGTTCGCATACGAGAAGGGTCCGAAAGACGTCGTTTATGTGGGCGAGAATGAGAAAGTGCAGGTGCTGATGAAGTTCGGGCCACACACTGGCCGGTACATGATCCATTGCCACAACACCGTGCATGAGGATCACGACATGATGGTTCAGTATCGCGTTGGACCCGAGGACGCGGCCGATACCATCACGAACAATCCGATAACGGCGGCCCCGGCTCAATGGGACACCGGACTAGCCTGACCCAGATGAAAGTGGGGCCTAGTCTGACGGCTGGCCACCGTGGTGCGAGCGCGATGCGCGTTCGCACCACGGTGGCAGTCATCGTTACGTTGGCCTTGCTTTTAGGGTTGCGTCTGTGGGTTGTCGAACCGCTGATCGTTTCGTCCAACAGCATGGAACCTACAGTTCTCCGCGGAAGCATAATTTTTCTGCTGAAGACCGCGCCACCAACGGATGCTTTCACCGCCGGGCGGCTCGTGGTCTTTCAAAGTCCCAAGGACGGTCACACGACGATCAAGCGAGTGATCGCTGTCGGGGGCCAGCGGGTCGATATTCGCGATGCCATCCTGTACGTGGATGGGGTTCGGATCAGTGAGCCCTTCGTGGATCACAGTCGCATCGACGGGACATATTTTGGCCCGGTCACCGTGCCGGCGGGTCACGTCTTCGTTCTCGGTGATAATCGTGCTGTGTCCATCGACTCGCGCGAATTCGGCGCCGTACCGCTGGAAAACTTCGACATGTCACTACTGTGGCCCCAAGAGTAGGCAATGGTGCTCGTAGCTCGAGTCAGACTTCAAACTCACCGGATGCTAATCGACGCGACCTTATTGTTCATGGCCTCTCCCTATCGATGTGACTTCAGCCGGCGGGGAACCGTCTTGCACTTTATGGTTATGGAATGAACATAACGCAGCGGCGGCGGTATCGATGGGCGGCTGGGTTGCTCTTGGTTCAAGGCGTACTTATGGGAGGGGTCGTCTTCATTGGCGCCCTCGTTCTTATCGGTATGAAGATCCCGCAGGCATCCATTGTTTAACATGACCGATATTTTCGCCCTTCCCTATTTGCAGGACAATCTTTATCTCATGATGGCCATAAGCGCGCGATCTGCCCACCTGGCATCCCGCCGACGGACCGGAAAATGCGGCGAGGGGATGTTGCCTCCACCGCTTCACAGCGCGCATTCATCCGAACCATCAAGCGTCTACGAAGGTGGCGCAAAATCAAGCCCTGCATGCAACCTCTTTAAAGAAGGACGTGAAACTCGCTGGGAATCCCAGTAACCGTAGCGTGGCCGCTCGGGTCCCCGTCGGGGGATGGCCGATTCACCTTCCGGCTATCGGTAACGGCCTGCTTCGACGGCGATGGTGCACGACTGATATTTCAGGGCCTCGGCCGGGCTGTCTCAGCGCACTTCACGTCGCACCACTCGCACGGCGCCCAATATCAGCGGTAGGAGCACCCACACCGCAATCGAGACCGTGATGCGTTCGAGGGCGAATGGTGCCGTGGCTCCATTCGCTTGTAACGGCGAGGATGCCCATGGCTGGAAGGAGAACCGAGAGTACCGCTCCGTTAGTCTCGTCGGGGGTCGGGCCTCGCGGAGCGGAGAACCTTTTCGTTGTAGTCCCGGTTTGTGGGGACTAGTTTATGACTCATGGAGCGACTTGAGCCGCGCGCGACGGTGGCCGTACCGGTTTCCGCCCTTGCGCTGGCAGTCGGCGCTGCGGCTTCGTTCGGCATAGGCGATGCAGTCGGGATCCTCAGCGACGCCGCGGAAGGTGTGTCCGTCTTCGCGTGGCTGATGGGTTGGGTGCTTCTCGCCTGGGCGGTGCTCGTCGGTGGAGGCTACGCCGTTCGGCTTGGCCTACGGTCACTTTCTCGGCGGCCGGTATCCCGTGTGCACGTCGCGCTTACCGCCTGCGCTCTCGCGCTCATCGCAGTTGTGCTGGCGACCCATCCAGTCTGGGGAACCGGATCGGCCGTCGGCAGCTGACGGAAGCTCTGTCCTAGATTCGGCGCCGATCTGGTGCGGAGCGGTCTCGCTTGAACGCGCGCTGCTATCGCGTGAACCGAAACGATTGACGCGTGACTATGCACTGTGTGTATAGTCGGGATCTTGGACAACTCTGTGACTTTGCTCGGATTGCTCAGCGTCGAACCCAGCTACGGCTACGACCTCAAGCACACCTACGATCGATATTTCGGGGTGCGCAAGCCTGTCGCCTTCGGTCAGGTGTACGCGACTCTCGCGCGCATGACCCGCGATGAGCAGATTCTTGCACTTGCCGACGAGGCCGGCGGCGGTCCCGACCGCAAGAAGTACCAGGTGACGGACCTTGGCCGCACCCGCGTCTCGCAGTGGATGTTCACCCCCGACGTCCCCTCAGAGACTTTGCAGAGCAACCTTTTTGCCAAAACCATCATCGCCCTTCTGATCAACGACAATGCCGACCGGCTCCTCGACGTGCAACGTATCGAACACCTCGCGCGGATGCGCGAGCTCACTCGGGAAAAGCAGGGCGCAGATGTGATGCGAATGCTGCTGTGCGATCACGCTCTCTTCCACATTGAGGCCGACCTGCGCTGGATCGACCTGACCGCCGCCCGGCTCACCCAACTGCGAAACGAGATCACCCTGCCATGACCGCCCTTATTCAGGCACGGGGCCTGCGCAAGTCCTTCGGCACGACGGATGCCCTCCGCGGCATCGATCTCGACATCCATCGGGGCGAGGTCATCGCTGTGATGGGCCCCTCGGGCTCTGGCAAGTCGAGCCTGCTGCACTGCCTCGCCGGTGTGCTGGTGCCAGACGGCGGCACGGTAATCGTTGACGGTATCACCGTCAGCGCGCTCAACGAGGCTCGCCGCTCGGCCCTGCGCCTGACTGAGTTCGGCTTCGTTTTTCAGTTTGGGCAGCTACTGCCTGACCTCACTGCGGTCGACAACATCACCATTCCCCTGCTGCTCGGGGGCATGAGACGCAGGCAGGCGCTGAAGGAAGCACACGGATGGCTCGACCGCCTCGGCCTTGAGACTGCCGCCGCCAAGCTGCCGGGCGAACTCTCCGGCGGCGAGGCCCAGCGCATAGCGATCGCTCGGGCACTCGTGGCGCATCCGTCGGTGCTCTTTGCGGATGAGCCCACCGGTTCCCTGGACTCCCTCGCCGCTGAGAATGTTCTGACAGCCATGCTCGAGCTCGTGCGACAGGCGGGAACCACCCTTGTGATGATCACTCACGACCCACGCACGGCGGCCTACGCCGACCGCGAGATCATCGTGCGTGATGGCCAGCTGGCCGCAGGTGACCGAGTCGGAATCTCATGAACCCGAGCATCGTGCGTCTAGCCGTGATCGGCAGCCGTGCCTCCTGGGGTCGGCTCCTGGGCATAACCGCCGGTGTCGCGGTGGGTGTCACGCTCGCGCTCTTACTCGGGGGCGCTTATCACGGCCTGGACGCCCGCGACGAGCGGTCGAGCTGGATGAGCGCGTCCGGGGACTACGTGGTCGGCGGCGACACGAGCCCGCGCGCGGTGACCGGCGACCCGGCGTCACTCGGCAATGAGCGAGTACTGCTGGCCTCCACGACTGACCGGCACGAGGGAACACGGATCGCACGCTTTGATGTCGCTGCACCGACAACGTCGAACATCACGATTCCGGGCATCACCGACCTACCGCAGTCGGGGGAATACTATGCGTCGCCCGCGCTTATCGAACGCATTGCGCGGGTTCCAGCCGACGAGCTCGGCGACCGCTTCGGAACACTCACGGGAACCATTGGCGACTCGGGTCTCGCGAGCCCCGAGTCGCTCGTTGTGGTTGTCGGTGCCACTGCGAGCGACCTGATCGAAAGCCCCACCACACAGATTGTGACCGACTTCACGGGCCTGCCCTACCGCGCGAACTCCAGTTACCAAACCGTGGCGATCGTGGGCGCCATTGCTGTGCTGTTCCCAGTGCTGCTGCTGGTGAGTATCGTGACCGGGCTCGGCGCCGCCGCCCGGCAAGAGCGCTTCGCCACACTACGTCTGATCGGCGCCACCCCGCGCACGGTTGCCGCGATCGCCGCGTTGGAGACGGCGGCCACCAGTCTCGTCGGCGCGCTGCTCGGCGTGCTGATGGCCGCGGTGCTCGGCCCGGTCGCCGCACTCGTTGCCGTCGACGACGGCGTGTTCTTTGCCGCAGACCTCGCCGTGACTCCGCTCACGGCTGCCATGGTAGTGGCGATGACCGTCGCGGCATCCGCGGCGACCGCGGGCTGGCGCATCCGTCGTGCGGGCATCGGGCCGCTCGGCCAGACGAAACAGCGACCAGAGAAGACGCCCTCAATGCTTCGCTTGCTGCCCCTCGCCGGTGGGCTGGGCATGCTCATCGCCACGACCCTCGCCGTGCTCGCCGGACTACCAGTTCCGCGCGTCGGAACGCTGATCATCATCGGTTTCACCATCACCACCATGGGTCTGCTCGTGGCAGGCCCCTATTTGACCCTGATTGCCGGCCGCATCATGGCGCGGCGCGGCAGAACGGCGGCCGGAATCATCGCGGGCAACCGCATCCGTCGAACGCCCGTGGCCACGTTCCGCTCCGTGAGTGGCCTCGTGGTTGCCGTGTTCATGGTGAGTGTCTTCGCGGGCGCCGCAACAACCGCCGACCGAAGTGCTGCCCCCAGCGTTGGGCCGGGATTACTCGCCGTCAGTACCCTTATCCAATATCTGGAGCCCAGCTCAGACGCGCCCGACCCCGCCCAAACGGATGCAGAATACGCGCGCCTCGCCGCAATCGCCGGCGTCACCGGGGTGGTCACCGTGTACCGGAGTGACTCGGGTGACGGCCCCGACGTGGGCCGGCTCTTGCTCTCGGCGGATGCCGCGAACGGCCTCGGCCTCGGAGCGGTTCCGTCCGCGGCCGTCGTCTCCGTCAATAGCGATGTCCTGACAGGTGCGCCCGCTGTGTTCACCCCGGCGGAAGCAACCGATGTGGCGAAACTCACGCCGCGCATCCTGCTCCTTGGCACTGACGGGTCAACGGCCGCAGTTGAACGGGCGCGTACGGCGTTGCAGTCAAGCACGATTTTCATGACTGGATGGGTGCCAGCGGGCACCCGAACGGACCTCGCCGACGATCGACTGCAGTCCATGGCGGCCAGTTATGCCACCCTGGCCTACTTGGGTATCGGCGTGGCAACGCTCATTGCCGGGCTCTCACTCGCTATCGCCACCGTATCGGCCATGATCGACCGCCGGCGGATGCTCGCCCTGCTGCGCCTGCTCGGCATGAACCTCGCCGGCCTCCGCCGCATCATCACCCTCGAAGCGGCTGCCCCGCTACTGGCTGTAATGGCCCTGTCGGTCGGGCTCGGCTTTCTCGTTGCAAACCTCATCCTGGTCGGGCTGACCAACGGCGGCCGATCGATCGGCTGGCCCGATCTGCGCTACCTCGGAGCGCTCGCAGCCAGCGCGGTGCTCGCCCTCGCCGCAGTCGCCGTTGCCGCCAGTCGGCTGGGGAAAACCACGGATTTGGCCGCGATTCGCTACGAATGACCGCCTACTGCAGGATGGATCTCATGCGAATAAGAACTGACGAGTCGACTACGGGGGATCACCGCACCCCGCGGGAACAAGCCGTAGCCGCATTTACGGCATTAGCCCTCCCGGTCCGAGTGTCCCTCCCGAGCATCGTGACCCTCGTCGAGCAGTCAAGAAAGACGCACATCTCGATCGCATCCTCGTCGCTGCTGAATGGAACCGAAATTTGTGGTCTCTGGCTTTCGCGCGACACCGACGACCTGATCTTCCACGTCGAAACGGATTCGGAACATCATCGGCAGCAGATTGTCTGTCATGAGTTGGCGCACATGATCTTGCGCCATGACGAGGTGGCCGGCCCGACGTTACACGGAGTGCTCGGAGCGGACAGTTTGGGAATCGCGTTCGGCCGTTCCGATTTTCGCGACGAGTTCGAGCTGGCGGCCGAGGCGCTGGCCGACCTCTTGACCGGCGCCATCCGCACCAGCACCAAGGAGCCCGCAGGCTTCGAGGGAGTTTTCGGATGATGCAACTGATCGTCGCCCTGGCCCTCTGGGGACTCGTGAGCGCGTTGGCGGTCGGTACCCGCCGGCGCACTGATCAGAGCATCCTCTATGCCGCCATCATGATTGCGCTCTCGCTGACCCTGAACATTGACGCTGTGTACTTTGCGGCAGATGGGCTTCTCGGGGGCCGAAACTATGCGGACCTGCCCGCAAACCTGCTCCTTCTCCTGGGTATTTATTTCCTGTCTCGAGCCATTTTGCGCGCATCTGCGCCCAACCGCGCGAACGCGTCGGCCAGGCCGTTTCGGATCGGGGCCATCATCACGGCCGGCCTCATGGTGACGACCTTTGTCTTCATCGACGCGCCCACAACCTCGGGAACGTTCATGCGGGACTTCGGCAACCAACCTGCAGCGGCCGCTTACTCCTTGATCCAGTTCATCTATTTGGGCATCGTCATGGCCCTCACCGGAACGATCTGCCTGCGCTTTGCCGGACGTATGAGCACCCCGGCTCGTCGACTCGGGTTCCGTATCGTGGGCGCCGGTTGTGGCGCGGCCGTTCTGACTGTGATCAGCGTCGTGGGCATGGATCTTGCGCATGTCTTCGGAGCGATGTCGCTGCTTGCCCTGTTTGCGAGTGCCTACGATGTGCTGAACCTGACCGCGATCCTGCTCCTCTGCTTCGGATTATCTCTCCCGCCGATTCTGGGTGGGATAAGCAATAGGTTCAACCGGCGAAAACTGCAGGCGGCTCTCCCCGACCTCACTCGCATCTGGGTCGACGTTTCTGCCCAACACCTCGAGTTGGGCGGCGTGGCGCACCCCAACGCACCAGGTTCGGTTTCACGCGACGTCGACACCGTTGTGCACCGCATGCTGGTCGAGATCCGTGACGCTCTTCTGCTCAACCCGACAGCTCTCGACCGACTTGAGGACGAAGATCTCGCGTTGCTCACAGCGGCCGAGACGCGCATCGGTGCGCAGCGGACATCCGCGTGAGACTCGCTTATCTCGTGGCCGGCGGCGGTCTGGTCGCCGGAGGGCTGGCGATTGCGAGTCTGATGATTGCAAGTCTGGCCGTCGTCAGGCAGATCGTGAGAACGGATGCGCCCAGGCGCGAACGACTCCGCGTTGTCGCGGTCGATGACGTGTCGTCGTCGCCCTACACCGTGACGCTACCGTTGAACGCGGCGACACACGCGCCGGGCCAGTACGCGATCTGGTTCGACTCCGGCCGCGGCTACGCACAGCTCGGGGCAGTCCTGGCCGTTGATGAGCGTGCTTCCATCGTCACGCGTGAGGTCGTCAGCTCGCGCGGCACGCCGCTTCGAGCAGGCCTCTCGGCGAGGTGGAGCGGGGTCGTACCGTCGCAAGCAGCGGATATTGGACTGCCGTTCACCGCCGTCACCGTTTCGACCGAACTCGGCCCTGCGCCCGCCTACCGCTTCGATGCCCCGATCGACCGGCCACCCGCCTCGACGTGGGCGATCCACATCCACGGGCAGGGCGCGAGCCGGGCCAGCCCGCTGCGCGGCGTTCCCGTCGCCCATCGTGCCGGCCTCACGTCGCTCGTGGTCTCGTACCGCAACGACCACGAGGCTCCGAGCTCGCGCGATAGAAAATCGATGCTGGGCCAGACGGAGTGGCGCGATATCGCCGCAGCCCTCGACTACGCCGTGGCCCACGGCGCCGAAAGCATCATTCTCGTTGGCTGGTCAATGGGCGCGATGATCGCTCTGCAGCTCACCCGGTCATCGCAGCATCGGAAGCGAATCATCGGGCTGTGCCTCATCGCCCCGGTCGTGGATTGGCGGTCGACGATTCTCGCCGCCGGCCGCCGAGCGCGCGTGCCGGCTATCGTGACTCGCCTGGCGCTGGGTGCGCTCGAAAGTCCCTTGTGGCGCCGGGCAACCGGACTGCAGGAGTCGATGCACCTCTTAGATCTCGACTGGATCGACAACGGCTCCGACCTCATCATCCCAACGCTGGTACTGCACAGTTTCGGCGACCTCTCCGTTCCGATCGCCCTGTCGCGAGCATTCGCGGATGCCCACACAGGCCTGGTTGAGCTCGTCACCTTACCCCCAGCTCCGCACACACTCGAATGGAACAAAAGTCCCCACCTGTGGGAATCCGCTCTATCCGATTGGCTCTGTCGCGTACAGCTTTCGTGAAGTCTCTGGCGCAGCTCCGAATCAGGCCCGGATCCAACGTTGAGTCTGCAGCTGCCTGTGAGTAGACGACCAGCCCGTTTTCCTGAGCCTTGACAATTGACGCGAACATGATTGGCTCGTATTACGTGATTTTCTCCGGAACAGTAGCCCCGTGAAAGGAGGTGGCTCGTGAGCCACCCCGCCGTTATCAACCCCGCCACCGGCGAGACGATCAAGACGTTCCCACAAATTTCGGGTGATGAACTCGAGCAGGTCATCGCATCGGCAGATAAGGCCCACGTCGGCTGGTCACGGTCGTCCTCGACCGCCGAGCGGGCCGCCCTCCTGCGTCGGGTCGGTGATTTGCATGAGGAGCGTCGCGACGAGCTGGCGGCCATGATCGTGCGCGAGATGGGAAAGCCCGTCGATCAAGCGCTCGGCGAGGTCGACTATGCAGCTGACATCTACCGGTACTATGCCGAGAACGCGCAGGAATTTCTGAAGGACGAACCAATCACCCTGCGCGGCGGCGAGGGTTCCGCCTTCATGCGCTCCAAATCGCTCGGTGTTCTGATCGGTGTCATGCCGTGGAATTTTCCGTACTACCAGGTTGCGCGCTTCGCCGCACCGAACCTCATGACCGGCAACACGATCATCCTCAAGCATGCGTCGCAGTGCCCGGAGTCGGCCGCGGCGATCGAGCAAATCTTTCACGACGCGGGCTTCCCGGCTGGTGCCTATACCAATGTGTACGCGGACAGCGAGCAGGTCGCCACGATCATCGCCGACCCGCGGGTACAGGGCGTCTCGCTCACCGGTTCGGAGGGCGCGGGCGCGGCCGTTGCCGAGGTCGCCGGTCGTCACCTCAAGAAGGTCGTTCTGGAACTGGGCGGATCGGACCCGTTTATTTTGCTGAGCACCGACGACATGGCCGCCGCAGTGGATGCCGCCGTCGCCGGTCGCCTCCGCAATGGCGGGCAGGCCTGCGACGCCGCCAAGCGATTCATCGTGATCGATGAACTTTACGATGAGTTCACGGAGAAGTTCACCGCCGCAATTCTGGCGTGCTCTCCCAGCGACCCGACCGTCCCCGGGGCAGACTACGGACCCATCTCGTCCCTCGCCGCGGCCGAGCATCTCGAGGAGCAGGTCGAGCGCGCAGTCGCGCAGGGAGCCACCCTGGCGACCACGGGCAAACGGTCGACCACCTTCTACCCATCGGCCGTGCTCACCGGCGTCACGCCAGACAACGACACGTACCATGAGGAGTTTTTCGGCCCCGTGGCATTCGTCTACCGGGCAGCCTCCGAGGATGACGCCGTCACCATAGCGAACGACACTCCCTTCGGGCTGGGCTCCTACCTGTTCACGACCGATCCCGAGCAGGCACTGCGAGTTGCCGACCGCATCGAAGCCGGCATGGTCTTCGTCAACCTCGTCGACGCCGGCAGCGCAGAGCTACCGTTCGGCGGTGTGAAAAGAAGTGGTTTCGGGCGCGAACTCGGACACTACGGTGCCAGCGAATTCGTCAACAAGAAGCTCATCCGCATCGGCTGAGCATCGCCGACCTCGGCGGCCGACGCGGCGATTGACGTGTGGCCGCCGACTTTGGGCGACAGTGGCACCACGCCGCAGGCAGATTCGTCACGAGCCCGCCACCGCGGCCCGTAGGGTGCGTTGAGGCTCAACCGTCGCCGCACGTTCTCGTGCGCGCAGGTCCTTACGCAGAATCTTGCCGGAGGCCGACTTCGGAATCACCTCGATGAACTCGACCGCCCGCACCTTCTTGTGCGGGGCGACCCGCTCGCTGACAAAGGCCATGACCTCCTCGGTCGTGACCGCAGACTCAGCCACGGTGACGACGAAGGCCTTCGGTATCTCCTGGCCGTCGGCATCCGCTGCACCGATCACAGCCGCATCCGCGATCTGCGGGTGGGTGAGTAGCAACGCCTCGAGTTCGGCCGGCGCTATCTGATAGCCCTTGTACTTGATCAACTCCTTGCTGCGGTCGACGATGGTCACCTCGCCGAGCGCGTTCACCGTGGCAATGTCGCCGGTGTGTAGAAACCCGTCGGCATCGATGGTCTCGCGGGTGGCCTTTTCGTTATTGAGATAGCCGAGCATCACGTTCGGGCCGCGTACCAGCAGTTCGCCCCGTTCGCTGACCCCGCTCGAGGGAACCTCGATCTCGTCCCCGGTCTCGGTCGAGACGAGCTTGCAGTCCATGTTCGGCACCGTCACACCCACCGAGGCGCGCGACAGGTGCGGAGCATCGATCGGAATCAGGTGACTCACCGGGCTCACCTCCGTCATTCCGTAGCCCTGCAGAATGCGACAGTCCAGCCGGGCAGCGACGGCCGCGGCGAGGGCGCCGTCGAGCGGTGCGGCCCCGGAGAGAATGGTGTGCACGCTCGACAGGTCGTATTTTTCGACCAGCGGATGCTTCGCCACGGCCACCGCGATGGGCGGCGCGATAAAGACGTAGCTGCAGCGGTGGTCCTGGATCATGCGCAGAAATTCGACGAAGTCGAACTTTGCCATGGTGACGAGGGAGGCCCGCTGTTTGAAGGCGAGATTGAGCAGAACCGTCATTCCATAGATGTGGTAAAACGGCAGCAGCGCGAGCACCTTGTCCTCTGGAACGACGCCGATCAGGTCGCGCGCCTGCTGCACGTTCGCGATGAGGTTGCGATGGCTGAGCATGACGCCCTTGGGCGCTGCGGTCGTGCCGGAGGAGTAGGGCAGAACGGCCACGTGCGTGGCCGGGTCGATGGTCACGGCCGGCGCGGCGGCATCCGCTGCCAGCAAATCAGCGAGCGACGGATGCCCCGCCTCGCCATCGATGACCACGATGCGCTCGTCTGGAATGCCCGACGCGTGCGCAGCAGCCTTGGCGCCCGGTAGCAGCGGCGAGACGGTGATGAGCCAGGTGGCGACGGAGTCGTAGAGCTGGCGTTGGATGTCGTCGGGGGTGTAGAGCGAGTTGATGGTGGTGACGGTGGCGCCCGCGCGCAGGATGCCGTGGAAGACGGCCGTGAATTGAGGCGTGTTCGGGCAGAGCAGGCCCACAACCGTGCCGGGACCGACGCCCTCTGCGGCAAGAGCCCCAGCCACCCGGGTGATCTGATCGACGAGAGCGCGGTAGCTGAGCTCCGCTCCGCTGACCCCGTCGATGACGGCGGTGCGATCGAGTTCGGCCTCACTCAAATCGTCGAACAGGTAGTCGAAAATGCTGACGTCGGGAATCTCAACGGGAGCGTAGGGGCTCGTGAACACAGGGATCTCCTTTGATCGGATGTGGCTTGCCCACGCTACCGCCCTGCGCTGGCGCGAAACTGTGCATATGACCACAGCCACGCTCGTTCACTTGCCGCTGCCCGTTCACCTGCTGGTTACCCGGCGCACCATCGTTGTTGGCACGGTCTGCTTAATGTGACTAAACGTAATGGCCTCGATTTAGGAAGGTTTCACGTGGCAATCTGCAGCGCTTTGTCCCGCACCTCTGCGCGGACCGGCACGACGGTGCTCGCTGCCGGTGCCGCCGCTCTGCTCATGTTCAGCCTCACCTCCTGCTCAGCGGATACCGCCGACGCGGCCGGCAACGATGCGGCCGGCGTACGCTTCGCCGAAGACAGCGAGGTCGCCAAAAGCGACAGGGTGAAGGTCATGGCTGAGACCATGGTTCCCGGTGCGCCCATTGTTGTCTCGGACACCCTCCCGGCCGAGCTGAAGACCCAGCTCACCGAGGTGCTCGGTGAGGTCACCATAGACGACATCATCGCCTCGGGCGTGACGAGCGCCGATACGCAGGCCTTTCGCGACACGTTCTTTGCCACAGAGCCGGTGGACGACCAGCATTACGACACCATTCGCGACATTTGCGTGAAGACGTCGGCCTCGCAGTGCCAGGGGTGACCCAGCCTTCAAAAGCGATCACCGGTCCCGCCGTCGCGGCGGGAACGGTGATCGATGTGCGCGGTGTCACCAAGACCTTGGGCGAGACAACAGCCCTCCATGACGTGTCGCTCACGGTCGCTGACCGTACTCGACAACGTGCTGACCGGAGCGCTATTCCGAGTGCGCGGCCCGCGACTCGGCCCGGAACAGGCGCTCAGGGCCGCCGGTGCCACCCGGCTGCAGGTCTACGCCGGTGCTATGGTGCGCCAGGGCATGAAGGCGCTGATCGGTCACAGTTTCTACATGCTGGGCACCAATATTCGCGCGGCCACCATACTGGGCCTGGTCGGCGGTGGCGGGGTCGGGTACTACCTCCTGAACGCCGGGCGGGAGCCATCGGCGGGGCATCCGTTCGAAATTTCGGGCATCTGCGTTTCACCCCGCAGAGCGGCCTGGCGCGTGAATTTGCGCAGGGATCGCGCCCACTGTGGCTGCGCCTGGTAGCGGATGCCCGTGTCTGGCTGCGCGAGTCGGGCACGGTCGTCCTCGCCCGGCAGGATGACGAACTGGCGGTCCTGAACGAGCTGGCGGTCCAGCGGGGAACCGAGTCGCTTTTCGGCCCTGGTCAACCCGACGTGGTGATGCGGAGCGCTGCCGAGGTCAGCGCTCGTTTGCCGCTCGCCCCCGGCACGGCCCGGGACGGGGCGATGCTTGCGTGGGATCTTCAGGTCAATCCGCGCCAGGCCGGAGCCGGCCTTGCCGCGTACCTGGCCAGTCGGGGCGTCGAATTTCGCTACCGAACCGCGGTGACTGCCGTGCATCCTGGTCGGGTCACAACGACCCGGGGTGCGATCGATGCCGGAACGGTCATCGTGGCGGTCAACCATGACATCGACCAGCTGTACCCGGAGGTCGCGGAGCGCGACGGCATGGTGCGCTGTGGCCTCGACATGCTGCGCGTCGACGCAGGCCTGCGCGCCCCCCTGCCGGCGCCGACTTTCTCATCGACCAGCCCGAACCCGGCGTCTGTCTCGTCGCGGCAACCACCGGGATGGGTATGACGACCGGACTCGGACTCGGATTCGGACTCGGTCTCGGTCTCGGTCTCGGTGTCAGTCTCAGTCTCGCTGAGTACGTCATCGCAACCGTGTGCGATTCACCCATCTCCCTCACCCTGAAAGGCACCCCATGAGCACCGCACCTTTTTCCCTTGATCTCGATCTGGACGATTTGGACACCGAAGACGTTGACGTCGAGCTCGTCGTCTTCGACATGTCCGGCACCACCGTGACCGACGACGGACTGGTCGAGCGGGCGTTCGCGCTCGCCGCCGAGCGCAGCGGATTGACGGACACCGCTGATGAGCTCGCGGAAGCCATCGAGTTCGTGCGCGAGACCATGGGGCAGTCCACACTGGATGTCTTTCGCGAACTGACCGAGTCCGAAGAAGCGGCCGTCGCCGCGACGGCCGAGTTCGAAACCGCATATGACGAACTCGTCGAACAGGTCGGGGTGACGGCGATCGCGGGTGCGGCCGACCTGTTCCAGGAACTGCGGGACGCCGGCGTGAAGGTGGCCCTGGTAACGGGATTCTCTCGGGCGACGCAGGACACCCTCATTGACTCACTCGGTTGGGACGACCTCATCGACGTAAGTCTCTGCCCGGCCGAAGCCGGCCGTGGCCGCCCCTATCCCGATCTGCCGCTCACTGCGCTGTTGCACGCCGGGGCGTCGAGCGTTGCTGCCATGGTTGTCGTCGGTGACACCGCGAGCGACATGCTCTCCGGCCAGAGCGCCGGCGCCGGCCTGATCGTAGGAGTCCTGACCGGCACACATGACACCGCCACCCTCGAAGACGCCGGGGCCGACGTCGTCATCGAGAGCGTCGCCGACCTCGCCGAACTGCTCGGCCTGCGTGAGGAGACGATCGAGTAGTCATGACCGAACACGATCCGGTCGCTGAACACATGACGCTGCCCGCCCTCACCCTCGGAGTCGGTCGTGAGGTGGTCTTGCCGCGCGCCGCGGAAGCTATGGTCTGGTCGGGCGTTGGCCAGCCGCTCGCGTGCGTGGCGGTACCCGGCGTGCTGCTGCGGCCCGGCGACGTGCTGGTCGAAGTGGAATTGGCCACGGTCTGCGGCTCAGACGTACACAGAGTGCTCGGTCACCGTTCGGCCGCTAAACCGCTCGTGCTCGGGCACGAGCAGATCGGCCGTATCGTCGCCGTCACCGAACGGTCATATGCCGCAAATGGAATGCCGCTGCGGGTTGGGCAGCGAGTGGTCTGGTCGGTCGCCGTGAGCTGCGGAACGTGCCCGCGCTGCCGCCGTGGCGTGCCCCAGAAATGCCTCGAGCTGGTCAAATACGGCCACGAACGGATGCAGCGGGGCTGGGAACTGAGCGGAGGTTTCGCCAGCCATGTGCAGGTGCGCGGGGGGACGGCGGTCGTCGTCGTCGACGAGCAGGTTCCCGCCACGGTTCTGGCACCGGCCTCCTGCGCGACCGCCACGGTTGTCGCGGCGCTGGGGGCGGCATCCGCTCTCGTGCCGCTGGCCGGGGCTACCGTCTTGGTAATCGGTGGCGGAATGCTCGGGGTCACGGCCTGCGCGATGGCGACGGATGCCGGGGCGCTCGTGCTCGTCAGCGACCCCGATCCGGCTCGCCGACAGCTCGCGCTCGCGTTCGGGGCCGCGGCGGTCGCGGACCCTGGGGCATCGCGGGAATCGCCGACCGGGGTGGCGAGCGTGCTCGCCGCGCTCCAGGATGCGGGGGCTGCCGAGCCGACGATCGCCCTCGAACTGAGTGGCGCCCGACTGGCCGTGCACACGGCGATAGACCTGATCGGTATCGGCGGCGTGGTCGTGCTGGTCGGCAGTGTCTCACCGGGGGAGCCGCTGCTGCTCGACCCGGAGTCGATCGTGCGCCGCCTGATCACCGTGCGCGGCGTGCACAATTACACGCCGGACGACCTGCAGCAAGCAGTGACGTATCTCAGCGGAGCGTGGCATCGGCATCCGTTCTCGGCTCTGGTCGGAACGACGTTTCCCCTCGAGAAAGCGGATGCCGCGCTCACGCTGGCCGCCACCGCACGCCACCCCCGTGTCGGCATCACCCCGCAGCAGCCAGCGACGCTCGGCTGACCGGCCCCGCGCGTCGGGTGCGGGGGATCATGGCGCAGAACGCTAACTGATGCTGCCGGGCGGACCGATCGAAAGCAGCGTGGCCATGATCGACACCAGGGCGATCCCCATGATGCAGGCGAGGAGCACCGGCCGAGCCAGCATCCAGCGGAGCAGGGCGCTGACCCGGGTGTGATCTCGCGGGTCGGCGGTGCGGGTCTGCCGCCACTCTCCGTTCAGCAACCCATTCTTCTCGAATCGGCGGTCGAGAGGGATCGTGCCGAAGGGAACGATTGCGGCAACCATCGCTATCGCGGTGAGCCGAAAGCTCCAGTGCTGGTTGACGCCCACCAGGAGGGCTGTCATCCCGAAGGCGATGAAGACCAGGCCGTGCACAAAGCCGCCGATCTGCACCCCAATCTCACCGACCTCAAGAACGTACTTCATGAGCATCCCGGCGATGAGTAGTGCCCAGGTAATGGCTTCGGCGATAGCGACGGAACGGAACAGCAGACGCGGGGTCATGGTGACTTTCGACTCGTGGCGGGGTAGGAGACATCCATCGTTGCAGCCGCGCCTGAATAAGCCCCCGATCCAGACGTCCTGACCATTCGCCGAAAAACCCGCGGGACTGAGATTTTGCACTCGCGCAAAAACGCAGTATGCGCTCGAATTGTGTTCGTGATGGTTACATCGCACCTCGGGCTGCGGCTCTGCCGACCATTGTCGGCGAACTCAGTCACGTCGACCAGCATGCTGCTCGTCTACGGCAAGCTCGGCGACCACCGTCATTCGAACGCGCGCTTCGGCCGCGCGCTTCGGCCGCCGCGTCGATGCCGTTGGGGGCTGGCTCGGTTCCTACGGCGGAGAAGACTCGACCGGTGACATCTCGCGGTTTCCACGCTAACCCTGACGGGCTTTCAAGCGTGGGTTTTTCTTGTTGATCACGAACACTCGTCCCCGGCGATGCACGATCTGTGCGCCCGGGAGTTTCTTGAGCGCTTTGAGTGAATTTCGAACTTTCATAGCCACCTCGACTTATTGATAACAATTATCAATTAGAGTAGCAGCCATGAACCCGCCACGTATTTTCACCGTGAACCTCATCAGCGGACTGCCCGGTGCCGGCAAATCATCCATAGTGCGAGCCAGCGGCGCAACCTCGCTCAGCCTCGCCGGTTCCGGGCGAAGCGCCGTATCCGAAGCTATAGCCAGCATCACTCGGAGTGACGTGATGTTGGAGATCCACCCGTCCGCAGTACCGATCGAGGTGGCCGTGTCGGTTATCGCTGCTGTCGACGATGGTGCTCTGGGACCCGATGTTGGAACGCTTCGCCTCGGCAATTTAGTGAGCGTGCTGGACGCGTCCACGTTCTGGGAGGACCTTCGCAGCGATGCTCCTGCACCGGTTCCTCCGAGCTCCTCCCTCACGCACGGAGAGCACGGAGAGCACGGAGAGCACGACCGCACAATTGCCGACGCACTGGTCGAGCAGATCGAATGGGCCAGCGTCGTGGTCATCAATAAAACTGATGTGTCTAGCGCCGCCGACTGTACTGACCTGCGTGACTTCGTACGTCTGCTCAACCCGGCCAGCCACGTCGTGTTTGCGCAACAGAGCCCTGGCTGGCTTCGACAGCTCAACGGTGAGGGCCTACTGGCCAGGAGCAATACCGGGCTCGGATGCGTTGTGTACCGGGATCCCCGGCCGTTCCACCCGGGCCGGTTAGCTCGATTCCTCAACGATATGACGACCGCATCGGGTGAGATATTACGTTCTCGCGGCCTGTTCCGCCTCGCCTCCCGCCCCGACATTGTCGGTTCGTGGAACAGCGCCGGCCCCACCATCGGTTTCGAACCGACCAGCAAGGGCAGCCACGACCCTGAGTCGCCGTGGGGCCAGGAAATTGCCTTCTTCGGCAAAGACCTCGACGCAGCCACGCTCACCACCAACCTCGACGCCTGCCTACTCACCGATCGCGAATTTGTCAGCGGTCCCAGCGAATGGAAATGCCTGGCCGATCCTTTCCCTGCCTGGGACCTGGATTCGAACTGACGCTTCACCGAGAAAACATTCGTACGACACAACAGAATGGAGTGCCACCATGAAACACACCCAAGCTTCGTCCCCGATCGAACAGGGAGCCAGCGGCCCACTGGTCGCCGTGTGTGCGGGGCATCGCTGCAGTGCGCTCCACCGACTAGCTGCCGGTCAAGATGGTGCTGACCGCTTGCGGTCGACGGTTATGACCGGCACAGGCGGTGTCCTTGTCTCCACAGAATGCCTGGGCGCCTGCGCCGGGGGAGCGATCGCGGCGGTGGCCCGGCGTGAGGGAAACACGGGAGTCACCGGGCCGTCGGTGTGGCTGGGTGGAATAGACCAACCCGCCGCCCTGGACGCCCTTCTGGCCTGGATAGCGTCCGGCGGCCCGACACGCATCGACGAACCGGCACTGAGCATGCCACCCGTGCTGCACAGCGCCATCCTCGGGATCGGCACACCCATCCGTGCACACAGCCCTCTGCACTGACTTTCGGGCCGTACGGCTGTGGCACTGAGCGGGGTCGCACTCGCACCAACGCACGAGGCTCCCGCCGATTCACCCACGGAGCGTGTGCGACCCGGCCCCGGTAGGCGACGAGCGAGGGCGCCGAGGATCTCCCGCAAGACACCAACGATCCCGCCGATGTCCAGCACCGCAGAGTCCTCGTGAGCCGGTCGGTGGGCGCAGGATATTCACGCCCATGAATCAAAAGGATGTCGATCGGAGACGGACGCGCACCGTAAATTATTACCGCTTAGGCCGGTTGGAACAGGGTGGGTGACGCCGGTGTCTGACCGTCGGTTGTCGAATATCACTCCCACGCGGCGCGAGCTCGACGCACACGGGTGGCAGGCTGTGGGAAGGGCATCGGCTAGCGTCCGACGAGCGCCCGCGCAATCACCGAGGTGAAGAAGGTGAGACCGTCGACGCCGCTCGCCATGGCGTCGTCGGTGTCGGGGCCGAACCCGGCCTCAACGGCGTGCTCGGGGTGTGGCATGAGGCCGACGACGTTGCCGCGGGCGTTGGTGACGCCGGCGATGTCGTTCAGTGACCCGTTCGGGTTGCCGCCGATGTAACGAGCCACGATGCGGCCCTCGCCCTCGAGCGCCCTGAGGGTCTCGTCGGAGGCCATGAACGCGCCCTCGCCGTTCTTGAGCGGAATGACGATCTCGGCGTTGGCGGCGAAGCCCGTCGTCCAGTCGCTCGTGTTGTTCTCGATGCGCAGGCCCTGGTCGCGGCAGATGAAGCGGCCCCTGTCGTTTCGAATGAGGCCGCCGTCGAGCAGGTGGGCCTCGGTGAGCATCTGGAATCCGTTGCAGATGCCAAGCACGGGCATGCCCTGGTTCGCTGCCTCGATGACTTCGGTCATGATCGGCGAGAGGCTGGCAATGGCGCCGGCCCGCAGATAGTCGCCGTAGCTGAACCCGCCGGGCAGTACCAGGGCGTCAACGCCGTGCAGGTCATGGTCGCCGTGCCAGAGTGCCACGGCGTCGGCGCCGGCCAGGCGGATCGCGCGCGCTGCGTCGCGATCATCGAGCGAGCCGGGAAAGGTGACGACGCCGATGCGCATCAGGCGACCGCTGACGAAGGAGCGTCTTGCACGTGGATGCCGACGACGTCCTCGATCACGGAGTTTGACAGCACCGAATCTGCGAGCACGCGCACGGCGGCCAAGACGTCGGCATCCGCGGCGCCATCGATGGAAATCTCAAAGCGCTTGCCGACGCGCACGCCGCTGATGTTGGCCAGCGCTGTCTGGGTCTGACCGAGGCGACCGAGGGCGCCGGCGACGGCCTTGCCCTGGGGGTCAAGCAACTCGGCCTTGGGCATTACTTCGACGACGATCGTTGGCACTGGGCACTCCGCATACAGTCTGGGGCTAATAGTCGTGGCAAATCACTGCAATTCTACAGGCCGGGCGGGCTGCACCGGCCCGCCTCGGTGTCGGCCTACTCGGCTACGCCGCTTCGGCCGAGCAGAATGCCGCGCAATACGTCGCGCACTGCGGCCACCCCGTCGTAGGTCTCGACGAAGCTCGTACTGAGCGGGGCGAGGCCGAGCCGCAGCCCGTTGGGTGCCCGAAAATCTGGAATCACATCGTTGTCCCACAGAATCTTTGTGACCTGGCGCATCAGCGGATGGTTGATGGTCACGTGCCCGCCGCGATGGGTCTGCTCGCGCGGCGAGGCGACGGTGACCCCCATCGGCGCGAGCCACGCATCAACGAGGGTGATCGCAAACTCGGTCAGCGCGACCGACTTGGCTCGTACCGACCCGATCGTGGCTTCGCCCAGCAGGGAAATGGTGTCCTGCATAGCGAGCATGCCCACCACGGCAGGCGTGCCGCTCATGAATCGACGGATGCCGGTGGCCGGCCGATACTGCGGCCCCATTTCGAAGATGGCTTGCGAACCCATCCAACCTTGAATCGGCTGGATCAGCACAGCCTGCAGGTCGCTTTTCACATACCCGAAGGCCGGAGCGCCCGGGCCCCCGCTCAGGTATTTGTAGGAGCAGCCGACCGCGAGGTCGACGTCGCAGTGGTCGAGTTCGATCGGAACAGAGCCGACCGAGTGGCTCAGGTCCCAGAGCACGAGGGCATCATACTCGTGGGCAACGGCCGTGATGGCCTGCATGTCGGCGAGGTAGCCGGAACGGTAGGCCACGTGGCTGAGCAGCACGAGCGAGGTTTGTGGGCCGACGACGCTGCGCACTTGTTCGGCGGTAACGCCGCCCTCGGTATCGGATTCGATCCAGCGGAGCGTCAGGCCTCGCTCGCGCGCTATCCCTTCCAGAACGTATCGGTCGGTGGGGAAGTTATCGCTGTCGAGCACGATTTCGGTTCGGTGCGGCCGTGAATCCACGGCGGCCCTGGCCAGTTTGTAGAGCAGCACGGTGGTCGAGTCGCCGATGAAAACCTGGCCGGCTTCGGCGCCGAGGCAGGCCAGGCCGAGGTCGTCACCGATCTGCATGGGCAGGTCCATCCACTGCTCGTCCCATCCGCGAATGAGTCGGGTGCCCCAGTTTTGCGCGAGAAAGTCGGCGATGCGCTCGGCGCTGGCCCGCAGCGGCCGGCCGAGGGAGTTGCCGTCGAGGTAGGAGCGCGGGTTGGCGGTCTCGGGGTCGGTGTCTGTTCCCAGAAATCTGGCGCGATAATGTGCCAGGCCGTCAATGCGGTCCATCCGCCGGGCGAAAGCGAGGGGGACGTCGAAGCCGGTCGCACCGTTCATCGTGGGTGTCATGCGAGAACCTCGAGTTCGGGGTGGGGGGTAATTTTCAAATCTTTTCTTGAAAATCGGTCACGATCTCGGGGTCGAATTCGCGAGTGTTGTTCTTGGGAGCCATCGGTTTCCATTCGGCTTGTCCAAATTGTGCGCAGGTTGCGACTGCGGGCGCAACACCAAGGCGAACCGAGCAGGTCAAAGTTCTAGACTGGAGCGCATGACCCCGCCGACCCGAAAGCCCCAGGATGGCGTGTCAGCCCCGTCTTTGCCCGAGCGAACCGCGCCGCTTCCGCCCCGTCGCCGAGACGCCCGGCTGAATCGAGACCGTCTTGTTGTTACGGCTCGTGCCCAGTTTGCGCAGTATGGAATCGACGCCTCGCTCGAGGAGATCGCGCGTCAGGCCGAGGTTGGTGTGGCGACTCTCTATCGCAACTTTCCGACCAGGGACGACCTTGTGCGTGCGCTCTATGACCTCGCGCTCGCCGAATTGCACGCCGTGCGCGGGGAGATCGAGGCGGCGCCCAACGCGTGGGAAGCGCTCGTCATCTATACCGAACGGGTCGCGGAATGGCTCGTCGCCGACCCGGCGCTGCCGCCGATTCTGCGGCGCATGGCCCAGCTGGACCCGTCAGCCCGACCCGCCGCCGAGTTTGACGGCTTCATCGCGAGTCTCGTGGCCCGCGCGAAAAAAGATGGCACGTTGCGCCGAGATGTCGACGCGGTCGACCTTGCTGTGCTCGTCACCATGGTCGGATCGCTGGGTGGCCTCGGCGCCGGCTATGCCGGCCAGTGGCGTCGTCAGCTCTCCATCGTGCTTGACGGCCTGCGTGCGGCCGACGCGCCCCGGCCCAAGCTGCCCGGCCGCCCACTCAACGTCAAGGATTATCAGGCCACCGTGCACGGGCTCACCCGCCGCACCGCCCGCGCCGCCCGCTGAGTCACCGGGTGCTGTCTAGCGTAGGCCTGCTGCGAGCGCCTAGACCGTCGCGACCGGGTTTTCAGCGGATGCCGACGTGCTGGCGCGCACGCGGATGCGGTTGGCCCATGGGTCGTCAAATGCGAGGGTCTGCCCGTCGTGACTGGTGCCCACTTTGTAGTGGGACATGCGCTCGTTGAGGGCGCCGATGTCATCAGCACCGGGCACGATGATGCTGATCTCGCCGAGGCCCAGCGCCAGGCGACGTTTGCCGGTTCCCGAGCTCTCCCAGGTGTTCATAGCCATGTGGTGGTGGTAGCCCCCGGCCGAGACGAACAGTGCGGAGGGGCCGAAGTTCGCGGTCGCCTCGAAGCCGAGACGGTTCACGTAGAACTCGCGAGCGGTCGCGACATCTCCGACCGAGAGGTGCACGTGACCGACGATGGCGTTACCCTCACTCGGCTCGGCCGACATATGCTCAGAAATGAATGCATTCGGGTCGAGGTGGAGCGAGGCCATTTCAACCTGGCCGTGGGCCCAGCTCCACAGGGAGCGGTCGCGGTCCCAGTACAACTCGATGCCGTTTCCCTCAGGGTCGGTGAAGTAGAAAGCCTGGCTGACCAAGTGATCGGCACTGCCCGTGAACGTTCCCGGGGACTTCGTGCCGATCGAAAAGACGGCGGCGGCGAGATCGGCCTGCGTGTTGAAGAGAATGGCCGTGTGGTAGAGCCCAGCCGAGCGCCGTTCGGCGGCTGCGAGCTCGGGCGCGTGCTGCAGAATGACGAGCGGTATCCGGCCACGCCCGAGCACGGCGACCGGCCCGTCGTGGCTCTGTATTTCGAGCGTCACGATGTCGCGGTAGTAGGCCAGCATGGTGTCGAGGTTGCCCACGCGCAAAGTCACCGCGCCCATTCCGGTTTCGGCGGCCAGCAGGTCATTCACGCGGGGAGTCACAGTTGGCACAACTCAGGCGCTGCCGAAGCTATTCCGCTATCCGAAGGTATCCGTACCCCGGTGTGCGGCTCAGGCGCCGGTAAGGCGCTCGAGCAGTTCGCGATAGCGGGCCGCGGTCTGCTGCACGATTTCGGCCGGCAGCTCGGGCGGAGCACCGGTACCGTCCCAGTGGGCGGCGAGCCAGTCGCGCACGATCTGCTTGTCGAAGCTCGCCATGCGCTCGTCGGGTGTCGTGCCCATGTGCCAGGCTTTTGCGTCCCAGTACCGACTGGAGTCGCTGGTGAGCACCTCGTCGGCGAGCACGGTCATGCCGGTCTGCCGGTCGGCGCCGAATTCGAACTTGGTGTCGGCGAGAATGACGCCGGCCTTCTCGGCGATCGCCCCGGCGGTGGCGAAGAGGGTGAGGGAGAGGTCGCGGAGCTCGGCGGCAATGCCCGGCCCGACGAGTTCGATCGTGCGTTCGAACGTGATGTTCTCGTCGTGTTGGCCCAGGGGAGCCTTCCACGCGGGGGTGTAGATGGGTTCCGGCAGGCGGTCGCCGTTCACGAGGCCGGCCGGCAGCGCGATGCCGCACACCGACTGCGACTGGGCATATTCCTTCCAGCCACTGCCCGTCAGGTAGCCGCGCACGACGCACTCGATGGGGTACATGTCGAGGGTGCGGCAGAGCATCGCCCGGCCAGCGGCGGGCGCGGGGATGAGCTCGCGCACGGTGCTGCCGACCTGTTCGTGGTCGGCGACGAGGTGATTGGGGATACCGGTCAACCGGTCGAACCACCACAGGCTGAGCGTCGTGAGCAGCTCGCCCTTTCCCGGGATGCCCGGCTCCAGCACATGGTCGAACGCGCTCACCCGGTCGCTGGCGACCACGAGCACCCGGGAGGCGCTCATCAGGTCCGCCGGGGCATCCGTCGTTCCGTCGGTGGGAATATAGAGGTCCCGCACCTTGCCCGAGTAGGCATGCAGCCATCCGGGCAGATCGCGGGCGACGGATGCTGTGGGCTGCGCGGATTCGGTCACGCTTGTATTCTCTCTCACTTCAGCAGGGCAACGTCGGAGACAAGCTCGATATGCGAGAGCATCGCCGCGCTCGCGGCCGTGACATCCTGCGCCCGGATCGCCGCGATGATCGTGAGGTGCGAGGCCAGGGACTGCTCGGGCCGGCCCGGCTGGGCCAGGGACTCCAATCTCGTTTCGAGAATCATCTCGGCGATGAACGTCATGAGCTGGGCCAGTACGGGGGAGTGGGCGGCGGCCGTGACGGCCTGGTGAAAGAGCTCGTCGCCGTGCGCGCCGCGGTCGCCGACCGCGATTTCCTCGCCCATGATCCGCACGGCGTTCTCGATCGCCGCCAAGTCGGCATCGGTTCGCCGCAGCGCGGCGAGCTCGGCCAGTTTCACCTCGAGGGTGCTGCGGGCCTCGACGATTTCCGGCAGCCGGTTTCGGTGGTCGCGGAGTCCCTTGATCACCGTTGCGATGCTGGGCCGGTACACGAGCACGGCTCCAGTGCCGTGCTGGACATCGATGACTCCGAGCACCTCGAGGGCGACGAGCGCCTGCGCCAGGGTGGCGCGGGAGACGCCGAGACGTTCCGCGAGATCGCGTTCGGCGGGCAACAGGTCACCAGGGCCCAGGTGAGCCGACTCGATGTAAGACAGAAGCTGCGCCACGAGCTGTTCGTACAGCCGTGGTTTCGACACGCGCGACAGGGGCTGGGGTTCTAGATCCTGGGCCACGCGTGTACCTCCCGCATCGAAGTGTGACCCTAGGGTACACGGGCGTTGACAAACTCACCTACTATCTAGGAGGCTAGTCCAGTGAGCCAATAGCCCACATTCGCTTGAATCATGGAGGAACAAGGATGTCCGCTCCCATCATCTCGATCATCATCCTGGCGGTGATGTTTCTGACCGCCACGCTACTTCCCGTCAATATGGGGGCGTTGGCTTTCGTCGGTGCTTTCCTGCTCGGCACAGTCTTCCTCGGCATGGAAACCGCTGACATCCTCGCCAATTTTCCCGGCGGGCTCTTCCTGACACTCGTGGGAGTCACGTACCTCTTCGCGATCGCGCAGGGCAACGGCACGATCGACCTGCTCGTGCGCGGATCGGTTCGACTGGTCGGTGGACGGGTAGCTCTCATCCCCTGGATCATGTTCATCATCACGGCTGTGATCACCGCCGTTGGTGCACTGTCTCCGGCCGCGGTGGCCATCGTGGCGCCGATCGCGCTCGGCTTCGCCCGCAAGTACAAGATCAGCCCCCTGCTCATGGGCATGATGGTGATTCACGGAGCGCAGGGCGGGGGATTCTCGCCCATCGCCGTCTACGGCGTGATCGTCAACAGCCTCATCTCGACCACGGGGCTCGATGCAAGCCCCACAGCGGTGTTCCTGTCGAGCCTCATCTTCAACTTCCTGATCGCCGTCGTACTGTTCATCGTGCTCGGTGGCCGGAAGCTCCTGTCGAGCAGGGTTGGACACTTCGTGGAGCAGGCAGCCGAGGCTCGGATGGCGGTCAGCGTGGGTGCCCGGGCCGGTGGCGACGTGGCATTCAAGGGCTTCGGCTCCGGCATCTACGGTCCCCGCGACCCCGCCGGTGACGGCGCACAGGAGACATCGACCCGTGCGGAACGCATTCCTCAGCTAATCACCGTGGCCGGCCTCATCGCCCTGGCCGTCATCGCACTCGGTTTCAAGGTCGATGTCGGTTTCGTGGCCATCACCATCGCCGTCATCCTCGCCCTGGTCTCGCCCGCGGCGCAGAAGGGTGCCGTCAACAAGATCAGCTGGTCGACCGTGCTGCTCATTTGCGGCATGCTCACCTTCGTGGGCGTGCTCGAAGAGGCCGGCACCATCGCATACGTGTCGGATGCCGTAGCCAACCTGGGTATGCCCCTGCTGGCGGCGCTGCTCATTTGCTATATCGGTGCCATCGTCTCGGCCTTCGCCTCGTCGACCGCCATCCTGGCTGCCCTCATCCCCCTTGCCGTCCCGTTCCTGGCCAGCGGCGAAATCGGGGCGATCGGCGTGATCTGCGCCCTCGCCGTGGCATCGACCATCGTGGACGTATCGCCGTTCTCTACGAACGGCGCTCTCGTGCTGGCCAACGCCCCCGACGACGTCGACAAGGACCGTTTCTATAAGCAGATCCTGGGTTATAGCGGCATCGTCGTGGTGGCCGGCCCCGCCATCGCCTGGGCGGTACTGGTCCTCCCGGGCTGGCTGTAGACGCACACCGTATACCGCAGATCGAGAGAGGACTGAATATGAGCACGGACACTCAAACCCGAGCGCGAGGTCCACTCGAGGGCTACCTGGTCGTCGACCTGAGTCGTGCCCTCGCCGGGCCGCACGCGAGCATGATGCTCGCCGACCTCGGGGCACGCGTCATCAAGGTGGAAAATCCCGGAATGGGAGACGATACCCGGGGCTGGGGTCCGCCGTTCGTCGGTCCCGACGACAACCTGCAATCCACGTATTTCCTCTCCTGCAACCGCAACAAGGAATCAATCGCCCTCGACCTGAAGAGCGACGACGGCCGCGCTGTGCTGCGCGACCTGCTGCTGCGCGCCGACGTGGTGGTCGAGAACTTCCGCCCCGGCGTTCTGGACCGCCTCGGATTCTCGCCCGAGGCGATGCACGAGCTCAACCCGTCGCTCGTGATCCTCTCGATCACCGGCTTCGGCCATGACGGCCCCGAGTCAAGCCGCAGCGGCTACGACCAGATTCTGCAGGGCGAAGCCGGCCTCATGTCACTCACCGGATCCGGCCCAGACGACCCGCAGCGGGTGGGGGTACCGATCGCCGACCTGCTCTCGGGAATGTACGGCGCCTTCGGGCTCCTCGCAGCCTTACTGCAGCGCGAGCGCACGGGAGAGGGGCAGATCGTTCGCACCTCGCTTTTGGCCGCACTCGTGGGAGTGCACGCCTTTCAGGGCACCCGCGCCACCGTGGCGGGCGAGGTGCCTGAGGCTCAGGGCAACCACCATCCGTCAATCGCACCCTACGGCCTGTTCGCGTGCCGCGACGGCAGCGTGCAGATCAGCATCGGCAGTGAGAAGCTCTGGGCCACCTTCGCGGCCGAGTTCGGCTTCGATCCTGCCCGGGCCGAGTGGGCCACCAACGCCCATCGGGTGCGCAACCGGGAGAGCCTCAAGGCGGCGATAACGGATGCCTTCGCCCATTTCGACGCCGTGCCGCTGCTTCACAAGCTTGGCCAGGCCGGGATTCCCGCCGGAAAAGTGCGCTCATTGGATGAGGTCTATCAGTGGGACCAGGCGCTGTCGCAGGGACTGCTGATCGACGTCGAGCATGACGTGCTCGGCAAGATCAGCCTCCCGGGCCCGCCGCTGCGGTTCTTCAGCCCCGCCGACACCGCCGAGACGACCAACACCACGCACTCTGCTCCGCCGGTGCTCAACCAGCACGGCAGCGAAATACGTGACTGGCTCAATCGCGCAGTGGAAGGGATCTAACCGTGCCGAATGACAACGCGTTGACCGAACCGAAAACCCGTCACCTCAGCGCCGCCGAACTCATCGGGGTGGTACTCGACGACGGATCGTTTTCGAGCTGGGACCAGCCCGTGGTCGATCCCGACCCGGACGAGGCGTACCGGCTTGCTCTGGTGAAGGCTCGGCAGAAGAGCGGCACCGACGAATCCGTGCTGACGGGCGAGGGCCTGATCCGCGGGCATCGGGTAGTGATCGTGGTGAGCGAGTTCGCGTTCCTGGCCGGCTCCATCGGGCTCTCGGCCGCGGACCGTATCGTCGACGCGATCGAACGCGCCACTCGCGAGGGGTTGCCGGTACTGGCCGGGCCGGCCTCCGGAGGTACCCGCATGCAGGAGGGCACGCTCGCCTTTCTCTCCATGGTGAAGATCACCGCCGCCGTGCGGGCCCACCGGCAGGCGGGGCATCCGTATCTCGTCTACCTGCGGCACCCCACCACGGGCGGGGTCATGGCATCGTGGGGATCGCTCGGGCACGTCACGGTGGCGGAGCCGGGTGCGCTGCTCGGGTTTCTGGGCCCGCGGGTCTATGAAGCGCTCTACGGAAAAAAGTTTCCGGAGAACGTGCAGGTCTCCGAAAACCTGTTCAACCACGGCCTGATCGATGCCGTCGTGCCGCCTGAGCAGCTGCCGGAAATCGTCGACCGGGCGCTCACCATCCTCACCGGCAAGGCGACCACCCCGGTGGCGGCCCCAGAAAGCCTGCAGGTGCGGCCCGCTCCTGTTGGCGCGTGGGCATCCATTGAAATCTCGCGAAACCCGCGCCGACCCGACCTGCGCCAGCTGCTCGCCTATGGCGCCCACGACGTGCTGCCGCTCAACGGCACGGGCGAGGGCGAGAACGACCCGGGGCTCATGCTCGCTATGGCCCGCTTCGGGCAGCAGAGCTGCATCGTTCTGGGTCACGTTCGCCCGCGGCCGTCACGCGACACCACGATGGGCCCGGGGTCGCTACGCGAGGCCCGCCGGGGTATGCGCCTCGCCGAGGAACTCGGGCTGCCGCTGCTCACCGTGATCGATACGGCCGGGGCCGCCCTATCGCAGGAGTCCGAAGAGGGTGGGATGGCCGGTGAAATCGCCCGTTCCCTGCATGAGCTCATCGGCCTGCGGTCGGCCAGTGTGTCGGTCTTACTCGGCCAGGGAGCCGGCGGGGGGGCGCTCGCGCTGTTACCGGCCGACCGCACCATTGCCGCGCAGCATTCCTGGCTGTCCCCGCTGCCGCCCGAGGGCGCGAGCGCCATCGTGCACCGAACGACGGAATTCGCCCCGGCCATGTCGGAAGCACAGGGCGTAGACGTTGCGTCGCTCTTTGCCAACGGGATCGTCGACCACATCGTCGACGAGCGCCCGAATGCAGCCGAGGAAGGACGGGCATTCTGCCAGCGGATGGCGGCGGCCATCGAGTACGAGCTGTCCACGCTCTCAAGCGTTCCGGTAGACGAGCTGCTGCCGCGCCGGGTGTCGAAGTTTCGGGCCATGGGCCGACGCACCTGAGCCCGCTGACAGGCGATGGCCCCGCCGTCGCCTGTCGAGCGGCGTCGGGGCGTCACTCAGGCGACGCGGGCGGCGATGTCTGTTCGATAGTGTGAGCCTTCGAGCGACACCTGCCCGAGCGCCTCGTAGGCACGCGCGCGGGCCTCGAGGAATGAGGCGCCCACGGCAACAACGCTGAGCACTCGGCCGCCGGTGGACACGATCGTGTCACCCCGAGCCGCCGTCGCGGCGTGTGCGATCGTGACGCCGGGCACCCGCAGCGCGGCGTTCAATCCGGTGATCACGCGCCCGACCTTCGGGGTTTCTGGGTAATTTTCGCTTGCGACGACCACGGTCACGGCCACGTCGGCGGAAAACTCGGGCCGGGGCATCCCGCCGAGCACGCCGGTCGCCGCGGCGAACAGCAGCCCGGACAGCGGAGTGACCAAACGAGGCAGCACGACCTGCGTCTCTGGATCTCCGAAGCGCGCGTTGAATTCAATGACACGGATGCCCGCATCCGTCAAAATAAGTCCGCAGTAGAGCAACCCGACGAACGGGGTGCCCTCGGCGGCGAGCTGGCGTATCGTCGGCAACGCAACCGTCTCGATGATCTCGTCGACGAACTCGTTCTCGCTGCCGAACCGGGCGTCGAGCCAGGGCAGCGGCGAGTACGCGCCCATGCCGCCGGTGTTCGGGCCGGCGTCGTGGTCGAGGGCGCGTTTGTAGTCCTGGGCGGGCGAGAGCGGTAACACGCTGTGGCCGTCGCTGAGTAGAAACAGCGAGATCTCCTGGCCGTCGAGGAACTCTTCGATGAGCACGCTGCCGTGTTCGAGCCAGAAGGTGGCGTGGGCGAGGGCTGCGGCGCGATCCGATGTGACCAGCACGCCCTTGCCGGCGGCGAGGCCGTCGGCCTTGACCACGTAGGGCGCTCCAAACTCGTCGAGCGCAGCGTTGGTTTCGGCCAGGGTGCCGGCACGCACGGCGCGGCCGGTGGGAACCCCGGCCTCATCCATGATGCGTTTAGCGAAGGTCTTGCTGCCCTCGAGGGCAGCGGCGGCCCGGTCGGGCCCGAATACGGCGATACCGCGAGTGCGCAGGGCGTCAGCGACTCCGGCCACGAGCGGGGCCTCCGGGCCGATGACGACGAGTTCGATGCTGTTCAACACGGCATAGTCGGTGACGGCGACCGGGTCGTTGGGGTCAAGCGTTACAACCGCAACTTCGGCGGCGATACCGGCGTTGCCGGGAGCGCATACGACACTCGGTCGCGGCTGCTCACGAAGCAGCGCGGTGATGATGGCGTGCTCGCGGGCACCGGAACCAAGGACCAGAATTTTCACCATTTCAGGCTACCCGATGCCCCGGGCCCGGCGGATCGGGCAGACTGGAAGCATGGCACGAGCGCGCATCGACGACGGAGCCGGCCGGGCGGCCGTGCGAGCGGCCCTTGCGGCGGTCGCTGCGGGTACCAGCGCGAGCCGGGACATCCGGGCGCAAGCCGTGCGCTACACCCTGCAGCTGCTGGCCGAACAGGCTGAGGGCAACACCCTCGAGGTGCGCGTGCCGCCGTTCGGCGCCGTGCAGTGTGTCGCCGGCCCGCGCCACACCCGCGGCACACCGCCCAACGTCATCGAAACGGATGCCGTTACCTGGCTCGCGCTCGCCACCGGCGCCCTGCCCTGGGCGGACGGCCTGGCGAGCGGCGCCATCCACGCCTCCGGGTCCCGGGCCACCCTGATCGGGCATGTGCCGGTGCTGCCCCTCCCCTGAGCGTTGAGTTTCGATGCCGGCGAGGCACGGGCGGAAGGTGGTGCACAGTCGTCGGGGTGCAGGGTCGTCAGGGTGCAGGGTCGTCAGGGTGCAGGGAGACCACGAGCCAACTCAGTGACGATGACCGTTGCGGTCATTCATCGGTGGCGGAGAATTGGCTGCGTCGAGCCGTGGGGCTGGCGAAATTGTTCGGGGGCTTAATTCTGACGAAGAATCGTTTATGACTTCGATAGAAGCCAGACCGCCGCGGCGGTGAATCACGAGGGCTGGCCAAGGGAATACCATGCAGAATTAGCAGCTACCATCGCGAATTTGCATCGATCGCCCCAATTTGGAACCTGGAATACTTCTGAGGTTTTCTCGCTTTTGTGTTCGATTCGCGGTAGAATGGTGCGAAGGAGGCAATGGCGCCCATGTTCATGGAAAACCCGAGTGAGTCCAGTTCACACCCCGTTATTGTGGCGGTGGAGCAGGCTCGGGAGATTCTATTGGCGGCGTTGCGTGGTGTGTCGTTCGGGCTGCTCGGTGATGAAGAATCGCTGACCGTGCTGCTCGCGCTGGAAAGTGTGGGCCGGGTGCTCGACGGTGCCCGGGTGCTTTCCACCACGGATGTGCTGCGCCGGTCCGTGTATTTCGATGCTGCCGCGGCCCAGAGCGCCGCGGCTCAGGCATCTACCGCTCAGGCATCTACCGCTCAGGCATCTACTGCCCAGGCATCTACCGCTCAGGCTGCTGCTACGGGTGCTGATGCGGACTCTGCGATAACGGGGAGCGCCGTGCCGGGGAACACGGCGGCTGCGGGTGCGCCGGCGGCTCTGGGTGCGCCGACGCTGGCCCGTCGCCTCGGCTGTCGCAGCGGCGTAGACCTGATCTGCACCCTCGCCCGGCTGTCCCGAGCCGAGGTTCGCCAGCGGTCCGCGCTCGGCGAGAAAGCCGGCCAGCGGATGCTCCTCGGCCGCCCCCTCACCCCCACCTACCCCGTTCTCGGTGAAGCACTGCAGTGTGGGAAACTCGGGCTCGAGCAGGCGCGCGTGATCGTGTCGGTGCTCGACGGCCTGCGATCCTCCGTCCTGGTGGAGGATCTCGACCGGGTGGAACGTTCCTTGGTCGCCAGCGGCTCCGGCGCGATCGCCCCCGAAACCGAGGGGCTTCCCGGTGCCGGTATCGCGTTCGCGCCGGAGTTGCTGCGGCAGCAGGGCATCCAATGGAAGGCCCGCCTCGCCCCCGACGGCACCGCGCCCGGCGAAACCCCGCCCGAGCGGCGCAGCTGGCTGACCTTCGGTAACCTCAGCAACGGCGGCTACAGCCTAAACGGCTGGTTCACCACCCTCGATCGGGCTATTGTCAGCAACGTCTTCGACGCTTTCCTCTCCGCCGCGGCGGCCAACCCGGTTCCCGGAGCCGAAAGCACTGCGACCCCGGTTCCCGGCACGACCCGAGTCTTCGACAGCACTCCGCGTGCCCGGGTCGCGTTTCGTGAAACCGAAAGCAACGACAAGCCAGCTTTGGAAACGAGCGTCGAGGTCGTCGTGGCCGGCGAAGCCGTCGAGGTCGGCGACAGGCTGGGCAGCGACCCACCCGACGCGCTCAGTTTCGACCCGCCGAGTCCAGACGTGCACGGTCCGTGCCCGCAGCAACCCGACGACACCCGCTCGCGCAGCGAAAAACAGGCTGGCATCCTCCGCGCAGTGTTCGAAGCCGCCGCACGGCACCCGGGTGCCCCGACCATGGGCGGCGCGGCGCCCACCGTGCTCGTGCACATCAACATCAACGACCTCCTCGCTGGCCGCGGCGCCGGCTGGATCGACGGTATCGACGGACCGCTCACCACCACCCAGGTCGACGAATTGATCTGCGCCGGCGGGTATCAACCGGTGCTGTTCGGCCACAACGGCAAGATCCTGCACCTCGGCACCAGTAACCGATTCTTCACCGCCCAGCAACGCCGAGCGTTGGCTGCCCGGGACGGCGGCTGCGTCATCCCCGGCTGCACCGTGCCACCCCAGCTCACCCAGGTACACCACCTGAAACCATGGCGTGAGGGTGGCCGCACCGATATCGACAACGCGGTGCTGCTGTGTAACGCCGGCCATGCCAGCATCGAGACCTCCGGCTGGGATATCGACATGCGAGACGGCCGACCCTGGATCCGCGGCCCGCTCGTCTTCGACCCCACCCAAACCTGGCGCCCGGCCGGCCAAAACCGCGCGGCCACTTCCGTCGAAAAACCCACCTGGAACAAGTAACACCCGCACCTCGCTACTGCAGGCGAATCAAGCTCGCGCCGCCGTCACGGACGACGTTCCGAGGCTCTGACCTGGACACACGCTTGGCAGGGGTGGAGGTCCCGTTTGCTGATGTGGATGACACGTTCGGGATGGGCGGCCTTCGGCATGACGTCGATGCAGAATCCCTCGCACCGGATTCTGCTGCCGTGACCCCGCATGCCACACCCGCCGACGACGTCGGTGTCGTAGGCAAGGTGACCGGCGTCGAGGAGCTGGTGCCGATCAGTATCCGGGCGATTGCCCTGATCCTGCTCGGTACCGTAGCCGCCACGGCAAGCGCCGGGTCAGCTTTCGGGTGGTGGGCACCCACTCCTGAACCGGGAGAGCGCGAAAGAGCCCGGTAGAGCTACCCAATCGGGTTTTTGTTGTGCGCTCGAGCGCTAGCGGAGGATTGCGTCAACCTCGGCATGGACGGGCATCGAGGTGGTGGCCCCGGCGCGGGTCACCGCGATCGAGGATGCGACCGTCGCGTAGCGCACGCCTTCGATCATCTGATCGGGCGTGATGGCGGTGCCGCGCACGTAACCGACCGCCAGGCGTGCCACGAGCGCTCCGACGAAGGTATCGCCCGCCGCAGTCGTATCGACCGCTGTCACCGGGCGAGCCGGCGCGAGCCCGAGCGCCTCACCGTCATAGGCCACGACCGATCCTTCCGAACCCAAAGTCACGATCGCCCAGGTGCCGCGGGCGCTGAGCACCTCCGCCGCACGAACCGGGTCGCTCTCCCCGGTGAGTTCGGCGGCTTCACCCTGGTTGGGCACGACGAGGTCGACCGAAGCGAGAAAGCCGGGCGGCAGCGGCACCACCGGCGCCGGGGTCAGCACCGTGAACAGACCGGCCGCGCGAGCGAGCGCGAGTCCCTCGACCAATACCCGGGTCGGCAGCTCGCACTGCATGACCAGAAACGACGAATCGGCAACGACCGCGCGCTGCTCCACACTCAGAGTGGTGACGGTGGCGTTGGCTCCCGACACCACGACGATGGAATTCTCGCCGCTGTCCACCACGGAGATGTGGGCGGTGCCGGTGGGGGCATCCGCTGTGGCGAGTTCGGTAGAACGGATGCCCTCGCTCACCAGCAGCGCGCGCAGCTCGGTTCCGTAGGCATCCGCTCCCACCGCTCCCAGAAAGGTCACGTCCGCGCCGAGTCGAGCGGCAGCAACCGCCTGATTCAGTCCCTTGCCGCCCGGGACCGTGCTGAAACCGGCCCCGAAGATCGTCTCACCGGGCAGGGGGAGGCGCGCCTGGCGTACGACGAGGTCCATATTGGCGCTTCCGAGTACCGCAATCGTGTTCATAGAGACAGTCTTCCATCTGTCCATGGGACAATAAGCGGGTGAGTTCCACCGAGCAGCCCCAGGACCCGTTGAACGATACCGTCCCCGACAGTGCGACCGACAGTGCGACCGACAGTGCGACCGCACTGGGGGACACGACCGTGACCGTGCATCGGGCGCCGCGGTACCGCAACTTCATGCTGCTCGGCGCCATTGTCGGCGTGCTGCTCGCCCTGATCCTCACCATCTCCTTTCCCGAAAACAACGAGTACGACCGGGTGCAAATTTTCGGTTTCCTGCTGCTCGGCGGTCTCGCCGTCGGCACGACGCTCGGCGCGGTTGTTGCCCTCATCATCGACCGGATCATCGGTCGATCGCACGTGTCCGTCGTCGCCGATAGACTGGGGGCGAACGAAGCACGTACCAACGAACTGCGTACCGCTGAGCCTGGCTCCGGCACTCCCAACGATGATTTTCAAGCGTTCAACGAGAAGTAAAGAGGCTGCGGCTTGCCCGGTGGCGACGGACTGTTAAATCACGATCTTCTTCCAGGCGAAAAGGGCCCGCAAGACGCGTGCGGCGTCTTCGGTGTCTGGGCTCCCGGTGAAGAGGTAGCCAAACTCAGCTACTTCGGGCTGTATGCGCTGCAACACCGCGGTCAGGAATCGGCCGGAATCGCTACGAGTGACGGCAGCAAGATCCTCATCTACAAAGACATGGGACTCGTCTCGCAGGTCTTCAATGAGGCCTCGCTGAGTACCCTGCTCGGGCACATCGCCGTCGGCCACACCCGGTATTCCACGACGGGTTCATCGAGTTGGCAGAACGCCCAGCCGACCCTCGGCCGTACCTCGAGCGGAACGGTAGCCCTCGGCCATAACGGCAACCTCACCAACACTGCCGAGCTGCTGCAACTCGTGCGCGAACGGTATCCGCAGGTTGATGGCGAACTTGCCCGCGGTAACACCACCGACACTGCAGTGATCACCGCCCTGCTCACCGGCGATCTCGATCACACCCTCGAAGCCACTGCGCTCGAAGTGTTGCCGCGCCTCCGCGGCGCCTACTGCCTCGTTTTCATGGACGAAACGACGCTCTATGCGGCCCGCGACCCGCAGGGCGTGCGGCCACTGGTGCTCGGACGCCTCGAACGCGGCTGGGTCGTCGCCTCTGAGACCGCTGCCCTCGACATCGTCGGTGCCAGCTTCGTGCGCGAGGTCGAGCCGGGTGAGCTCATCACTATCGACGAGAACGGGCTGCGCACACAACGATTCGCGAAGGCCGAGCCCAAGGGCTGCGTCTTCGAATACGTCTACCTCGCCCGCCCCGACACCACCATTGCGGGTCGCGGCGTGCACGAGGCCCGGGTGGAGATGGGGCGCCGGCTCGCCGCCGAGCACCCGGTCGAGGCTGACCTCGTCATTCCCACTCCGGAATCCGGTACTCCGGCGGCTATCGGCTATGCGCAGGCGTCGGGCATTCCGTTCGGCCAGGGCCTGGTCAAGAACTCATATGTCGGTCGCACCTTCATCGCGCCGTCGCAAACCATCCGACAGCGCGGTATCCGCTTGAAGTTGAACCCGCTCAAAAACGTCATCAAGGGCAAACGACTCATCGTGGTCGATGACTCGATCGTGCGCGGCAACACGCAACGCGCCCTCGTGAGCATGCTGCGCGAGGCCGGCGCCGCCGAGGTGCACGTGCGCATCTCGAGCCCGCCGATCACCTGGCCGTGCTTCTACGGAATCGACTTCGCCAGCCGCGCCGAACTCGTCGCGACCGGCCTCGAAATTGACGAAGTGCGCCAGTCAATCGGCGCCGACAGCCTCGGCTACCTCTCCGAAGACGGCATGATCGAAGCCACCGAACAGCCGCGCGAACGCCTCTGCACCGCGTGTTTCACGGGCATCTACCCGATCGCATTGCCAGAAGCGCAGCACCTTGGCAAGAACCTGCTCGAGCGCCCGGCGGCATCAAACGGATGCGACCCCGGCCCGGATTCCGAACTGGAAGCCGTGCTGGCTCCCGCCGTTCGTAAAGAAGAAGCCCTTGCGCGATTGGGCC
Organism: Cryobacterium sp. Hb1; assembly: GCF_004403585.1. Taxonomy (NCBI): domain Bacteria; kingdom Bacillati; phylum Actinomycetota; class Actinomycetes; order Micrococcales; family Microbacteriaceae; genus Cryobacterium; species Cryobacterium sp. Hb1. The sequence goes on from NZ_SOHI01000010.1 coordinate 52,628, forward strand.
AAGTACCGTTCGGTGACCCGGGAAGACCAGAATGAGCAACTCCAGCACTTCGACCAACGCGAGTTATGCAGCAGCCGGAGTCGACACCCGGGCCGGTGACCTTGCCGTTGAGCTTATGAAGTCGGCCGTCTCCAAGACCCACGGCCCCGAGGTCTGGGGCGGTGTCGGCGGCTTCGCTGGATTGTTCGACGTGTCGTTCCTCACCAAATTTCGGCAGCCCCTGCTGGCCACGTCGACGGATGGTGTCGGCACCAAGGTCGCCATCGCCCAGGCGATCGACAAGCACGACACCATCGGCCAGGACCTGGTCGGCATGGTCGTCGATGACATCATCGTGGTCGGTGCGCGCCCGCTGTTCATGACCGACTACATCGCCTGCGGCAAGGTCGTGCCCGAGCGCATCGCTTCGATCGTGGCCGGCATCGCCCGCGCCTGCTCCGAGACCGGAACCGCTCTCGTCGGTGGTGAAACCGCCGAACATCCCGGACTGCTCGGTCCAGACGACTACGACGTGGCCGGCGCGGCCACCGGCGTGGTCGAGGCCGACCAGGTGCTCGGCGCCGAGAAGGTGCTCTCCGGTGACGTGGTCATCGCGCTGGCCTCCAGTGGCCTGCATTCCAACGGCTACTCGCTCGTGCGCCACATCCTGGCGCACCGCGGCATCGGCTACACCGACATGTCGGCTGAACTGGGCGGCATGGTCGGCGAAGTCCTGCTGGAGCCGACCCGCCTGTACACCGGCCCCCTGCTCGACGTGCTCGATGAGCCCGCGCTGGCCGGCGCCATCCACTCGCTCAGCCACGTGACCGGCGGCGGCATCGCCGCAAACCTCGCCCGCGTATTACCCGTCGGGTCGTGGGTCGAGGTGGACCGGTCCACTTGGTCACCGGCACCCGTATTCCGGGTGCTCGGCGACATGGCCGGGTCCACGCTGGAAAGCGCGGAGGGAACCTGGAACCTCGGAGTGGGCATGTTCGCCGTCGTGGATGCGGCCTCTGCCTCATCGGTCATCGCCCGCCTGGCCACGAGCGGAATTCCCGCCTGGGTCACCGGCCGCGTCTCGCGCGCTGCGCACGACCTAACGGGGTTCGAGCAGGGTGCCAAGGGCGTCAACGGCGGCGCAGTGCGCCTCGTCGGCACTTACGCGAAGTAGCGCAGCGTAACCGTCGAGGGCAGGGCGCGACCGCTGTCGGCAGCACGGGCGACGTCGAATGAGACGCCGACCGTAATTATGGAGCGCGCCAGGGGCGAGCGGATGTCGCCGCCCGCCGGTGCAGGCTAAGCGCGCTTCTTCTCGTCTTCGGGCGCGTAGTGGTCCACGTAACGGTCATCATCGTCGGGATCGTCGTCGTCGTCCGCGGGATCCGACGAATCCGTGGCGCCGTCACCGGCCGCACTCTTAGCCTTGCCCGCTTCATACTCGGGCCACTTGGCGAGGTCTTCGTCGAGGCGAGGATCGGATGGATGCCCGGTCAGCTCGCGTTCGAGCGCGTTGTAGTTGGTATCCGGGCTGAAGTACTTCAGCTCCCGAGCTACCTTGGTGTGCTTTGCTTTTTGACGGCCGCGCCCCATGCGTGACCCCCTTACGATGCCTGGCCGAGCAGGTCGCGAGACCCTCGGGATTTGCCGAACGGAATGTGTAAAAACTAGAGTTTAGTTTAGCATGACGGGCCTTGTGCCCCGCGGACGCCGTTCGCACGGCTAATCCGTAGGAATGGGGTGACATGACGGGCAACGTCAGCGTGCCCATCGTCATCATCGGCGCCGGCCAGGCCGGGCTGTCCGTCGGCTTCTACTTGCGTCGGTTTGAGCTGGTGGCCGGCCGCGATTTCATTATCTTCGACCGGGGCCCGAGCACCGGCGGCGCCTGGCAACACCGCTGGCAGGCCCTGCAGCTCGGGTCAGCGCACCGTGTCAACGATCTTCCCGGCATGAAAGAACTCGGCCTGAGCTTTGACACGGCCGACCACACCGTGCCGGCCCGCGACGTTGTCAGCGACTACTACCGCGACTACGAGCAGCACTTCGAGCTGAACGTGGTGCGGCCGGTGAGCGTGACCAGCGTGGTCCCGCTGCAGTCCAACCTGGTCGTGGCCACGAGTTCCCCGGTGTTCGGTGACCAGAAAACCGACGCACGCATGATCGTCAACGCGACCGGCACCTGGGGCGCGCCGTTCGTGCCGCACTACCCCGGAGCGAGCACCTTTGAGGGTACGCAGGTGCACACGGCGACCTACGTCTCGAGTGACGCGTTCGAGGGTCAGCGGGTGATCGTCGTCGGCGGTGGCACCTCGGCGATCGGGTTCCTGCTCGAGCTCGAAGGGGTGGCGACCGAGTTGACCTGGGTAGCACGTCGCCCGATCGATTTCAGTCACACCGACGAGCTGGCGGAGGTGACCGCTGTGGCGGCCGTGATGTCGCAGGATCGCGCGGCCCGGGCTGGCAAAGCCCTCCCGAGTATTGTCAGCGGTGCCGGGGTGCCGGTCACGCGCCGCATCGCGGCCGGCATCGACCGGGGACTGCTCGTGGCTCGTCCGATGTTTTCGAGCATTGAGCCGACGGGCGTGCGGTGGAGCGATGGAACCTTCACCGAGGCCGACGCGATCGTCTGGGCATCCGGTTTTCGCCCGGAGCTGCGACACCTGGCCCCGCTGAAGCTGCGCGAGAAGGCCGGCGGTGTCTCGGTTACTTCCGGTGCGTCCTGGACTGACCCGCGCATCTTCTTCGCTGGTTACGGCCCGCAGGCGAGCACCGTCGGCGCCAACCGGGCCGGTCGCATCATCGCCCGGCAAATCATGGCCAGGCTGTAGCCCGATGCCCGATGCCCGCCGCGCTGCTGAAGCGGTGACGCTGCTACTTGCGCTTGCGGCGACGGGATGTCGACGGTCGCGACTGTGACGGAACGGTGCCGACGATCGGGGTCGACTTCGTCGCGGTCTCGGCCGTTCCCGTGGGTGGAGCAAGCGGCCGGCGCGACACCGGCCGGGAGCGCACGGGCTCGCCGCGACGGTCCTGACCGGGGATCGGGCGGGAGCGGCGGCCGTAGATGAGCTCTGAGGAGTCGAGGAGCCAGGGCACGAGGGCAATGGTGACGCCGTGCACGAGCATGAGTTTTTGACGCAGCCGGCGTGCCTTGTGGTTGTGCAGCAGGCCTTCCCACCAGTGCCCGACGATGTAGATCGGTGTGTACACGGTGATGACCTCGGAACCGTGATCCTGGCGACGCTCCTTGATGTAGTTGATCAGTGGCCAGCTGATGTCGCGGTAGGGCGAGGCAACGATGCGCAACGGCACCTGGATATTCTGCTTGACCCAGGCACGTTTGAGTTCCTTGGTCTCGGCGGTGTCAATGGAGACATGCACCGCTTCTAAGCTGACATGCCGCGCCGCGATGGCGTAGTCGAGGGCCTTCAGAACGGGCTTCTGCATTTTGCCCACGAGAACGATTGCATGATCGCCCTGCGATCCGAAGGTCGTGACCGGGTCGACCTCGATCTCCTTCGCGACGTCGCGGTAATAGCGGTTGACGCCCATCATGAGAAAGAACAGGATCGGCATCATCACGAACACCAGCCACGCGCCATGGGTGAATTTTGTCACGGTGACGACGATGAGCACGACGCCGGTCAGTGCCGCGCCAAATCCGTTGATCGACAAACTCAGAATGATCGAGCCCCGGTTCGGCGGATTCTTCCCCAGCAGTTTCAGCCAGTGCCGCACCATGCCGGTCTGGCCGAGAGTGAACGACACGAACACGCCGATGATGTAGAGCTGGATCAGCACGGTGAGGTTGGCCTGGTAGACGACCATGATCGCCACTGCGGCCAGGGCCAGTAGAACGACACCGTTGGAGTAGATGAGCCGGTCGCCGCGGGTGCTCAGCGACTTGGGTGCGTAGGAGTCCCGGGCGAGGACGGAGCCCAGGAGTGGGAAGCCGTTGAAAGCCGTGTTCGCAGCGAGCAGGAGCACGGCCGCTGTGGCCGCCTGCAGCACGAAGAACATGATGGAGTAGTCGCCGAACGTTGCCGCGGCGACCTGGGCGATCAGGCTGCGCTGTGGAGCTGTAGCGCACTCGGCCCAGCCGATCAGGTCGCAGGCACGTTCTGCGTAATGCACCTGGGAGATGAGGGCGAGGGTGGTCAGCCCGACGAACAGAACGATGGCGATGCCGCCCATGAGGGTGAGCGTGCGCTGGGCGTTTTTGACCTTGGGGTGTTTGAACGCTGGCACCCCATTGGCGATCGCTTCCACGCCGGTCAGGGCGGAGCATCCGCTCGCGAAGGAGCGCAGCAGCAGCAAGATGAAAGCCGCCTGCGCGAGGTTCTCGCCCTGCACGTCATAGCCAGCCGATTCGGCCACCGGTGCGTCGCCGAGCAGTGCGCGAACAAGGCCGACGATGATCATGAGCAGCACGCTGGCGATGAACAGGTAGGTCGGCACGGCGAAGGCCTTGCTCGACTCCCGAACGCCGCGCAGGTTGGCTGCCGCGAGCAGGATGATGAACACGACGGCGAGTTCGACGCGCAGGGGGGCCAGCGCGGGTATCGCCGAGATGATGTTGTCCACGCCGCTCGCGACCGACACGACCACGGTCATGACGTAGTCGACCAGCAGGGCGGATGCGACGACCAGGCCGGCTTTCTCACCCAGATTCTTGTGGGCGACCTCATAGTCGCCGCCGCCTGATGGGTACGCCTTGATCAGCTGGCGGTAGGACGCGACCACAACGACGAGCAGCACGACGACGACGGCGGCGACCCACGGCGCGAAGCTCAGGAATGCAAGTCCGCCGAGGGTCAGGATCATGAGGAGTTCTTGCGGCGCGTACGCCACGCTCGACAGCGGGTCGCTCGCAAAGATGGGCAGTGCGAGGTGTTTGGGCAGCAGTTGGCCGTCCAAATGCTCGGTGGGGAGCGGATCGCCGATGATCCACCGTTTGGGTGAACGGTTCTCTGGTACGGGGGCATTCGCCTCGGGTGTCACGAGGGTCGACACTACACCTACCCGGTTCCGTGTCAAATCGATCGGCCGATGTTCAACCGGCAAAATTTCGACACGCCGTGCTGAGCGGCCGAAAGAAACGACGCTTCGCGAAAATCGCCGGCCTTACAGACCAGGCCGTGCAGGGCTACGGATGCAGGATGGCGAGGACGCTTGCGCGCACGTCGGCGAGCTTTCTGCGGAGTGTTGAAACGGTGTCGGGCGGCAGGGTCGACCGGTAGGCCTGCGTGCGCAGGTCGGCGCGCAGCTGCTGCCGAAACTCATTCAGCACCATGTCGGCCTCGCGCAGGGCGCGCGTGGAGTCGTGGCGAGCAGTCGATGCCGAAGCGGTCGAGGTCTCGATAGTCGATGCGTCCGTAGTCGAGGTCTCGGGCGGCGGTTCTTCGGCGGCTGTCGGCATCGGGCGGGGTCGCTCCCCGGTCGACGAGCCCGCTGGATCCCACGAACCGGCTGTGCCGTCGTAGCCGCGCGGGTCGGCCTTGGTGGCATCGCGGGCCTCCCGCGCGGCCGAGGCGAGGTCGGCGCGCAGGGTTTTCATGGCGGAGTTGACGCCGGTACGCACGTGGTCGGCGAGGCGCCGCACAGAGTCGGTCACCTCGTCTTCGATTGCTCCGAGTTCGCCGTTGCGGGCGACCAGTTCGGCGCGGCCGGCATCGGTGATCTCGTAAACGGTCTTGCGGCCGTCGGTCTGCTTGGTGACGAGTCCTTCTTCTTCGAACTTGGCCAGCCGCGGGTAGATCGTGCCGGCGCTCGGGCTGTACGTTCCGCCGAATCGGTCGCTCAGCGCCTGGATCAGCTCATAGCCGTGTCGGGGCCGCTCGGCGAGCAGGCTCAGCAGGTAGAGGCGCAGGCTGCCGTGGGCGAACATGGCGCTCATGCCGGGTCCTGCCGGGTATCGGGGGAGGCTGGCGGTGCGGCATCCGCTGCGCTGGTCGATGTTGCGCTGGTCGATGCTGTACCGGTCGATGCTGTATCGGTCGATGCTGTTCCGGTTGGTTCGGCGCCGACGGTCTCTGTGCGCACGACCGAGATGTCGCCAGACACGGAGTTGGAGCGCACGTCGAGCCAGCTGCCGTCGAGGGCGCCGGTGGAGCCCTCGTAACCTTTGCCGAAAGCGGTGCGCACGGTGTGCTCGTCGAGCTGGAGTGTGCCATAGAGAGTGTTGAGGTGGTAGCGCGCGGCGACGCCGGGTTCGAGCCGCACGGTGAGGTTGCCGCTGACCGTGTTCGTCACGATCTGGTCCGGCGAGCCGGCCAGGTCGAGGAACGCGTTGCTTGAGACCCCGTCGAGCGTGAATTGAGGGATGCTGCCGCTGGCTGTGATATCGCCCGATACGGTGTGCACGGAGAGCGTTCCGACGTGATTGCGCACCGAGATTTCTCCGTTCACCGCGTTGAGCTCGAGGTCGCCCTGCACGTCGTCGATGACAATATCGCCGGAGACGGTGCTCAGCTTGGCGTCGTTGCGCAGTCCCGAGACGAGGGCATCGGCCGTGACGACTCCGAAGCGAAGCGCGACGTCGCGAGGAACGGAGAGGCTCACCTCGGCGCGTGCGGTGCCGCGAAATGACGCGAACACCTCGATGAAGTTATCCCAGCGCAGCTGCGGGTGGTCGATCTCGAGGCGGTCGCCGTCCATCGAGATCTTCAAATCTTTGCCGGTGACGCCGTGCACTTCGATGCGCGCGCCGGGTTCGTCATGGCCGATGATGTCGACCGTCCCGCCGATGAGGCCAACCTTGAGCTTACGCACCAGTTCGACGTCGATTATCTTGGTCTGCCCGGGGGCGACCAGCCATTTTTCCAGTGACACTGGGTTGTCCTTTCAAAAATATAAACTCGCGCTATATCGCGTGTTGTGAAAGACAAGATATAGCGCGTTCCTGAGAGGTGCACGAGCGTCAGTACAGAAAAATGGCCAGCCAGTCGCGATTGTGAGCGTGCACGAGCACGAGGAACACCACCAGGTCGAAGAGCAGGTGCACACAGACAACATAGGTCAGCGACCGGGTGCGGGCGAAGGTGTAACCCTGCAGCAGCGCGAACGGCACGGTCAGCAGCGGACCCCACGACTGGTAGCCGAGCTCCCACAGGAACGACGAGAAGATCACGGCCTGCAGAATATTCGCCTGCCAGTCGGGGAAATGCCGCCGCAGCAGGGCGAACGCGATGCAGATGAAGAACAGTTCATCCCAGATGCCCACAAAACCCACGCCCACGAACAGCCGGGCGATCTCATCGGGCGCGGTCACCGCTGGCCAGTTCTGGTACGCGCCGCTTCCGATGAAATAGCTTGGAAGAATGAGATACCCGAGCAGCACCACAAGCGGCAGGTAGGCCCGTTCGAGCCTGGTCCAGCGCTGCCCGGTGCGAATCGGAAACCGAATCGCGTGTTCCCCAAAGTAGTAGCGCGAGAGCAGGTACGGCACGAGCACCGACAGGCTCAGTACCGTGCCCATGAGCGCGATGTTGGGGTAGCTGATGTTCGCCGCGACCGAGATCGAGCTGATGATGCCAAGGCCAATGGCAAGCAGCAACAGGTCGCGAAACAAAGCCCGGTCGATCAGAAACGCGAGCACGAGCGCCGCGGCCAGCGTCGCGTAGCCGGGAAGCGGCATCCGCAACGCAAAGAGCAGCACAGCGGATGCGCTCACCAGCGCCGCCGGAACCAGCCCCCACCGCGCCGTTTTGCCCATGCTGCACCCTACCGAGGGCAGCGCCCAATTCCGCGAAAGCGGGCAAACAGTTACGTGGCATCGCGATGCCGGTGACTGGATGCTTCAGCACGCCAGTAGCAACGATTCTTTGGCACTCGCGGGAGGGCCTAGATTTTAGGGATGACCCGACTACCCCCTGCGAGTGACCCCGTCACGATTTTGCAGCAGCTCGTGCGCATCGATTCGGTCAATCCCGACCTCGTGCCGGGAGCCGCGGGGGAGGCCGAGATCGCGATCTGGTGCAGTGAGTGGCTGCGGCAGCAGGGTTTCGACGTCACGGTGCTGGAGCAGACTCCCGGGCGCCCGTCGGTCGTCGGCGTGAAGCGCGGCACCGGCACCGGCCGCTCACTCATGCTCAACGCCCACCTCGATACGGTCGGCGTCGCTCCCGGCGCAGTCGGTCCGTTCAGCGGCGATCTCCGGGACGGCCGGGTGTACGGGCGCGGGGCCGTCGATACCAAGAGCGGGGTCGCGGCCATCCTCGTGGCGGCGGCGCGGGCGTCCGCTGGTGAGTTAGCCGGGGATGTGATCGTGACGTTGGTCGCCGACGAAGAATTCGGCAGCATCGGCACCGAGGAGGTGCTGCGCAGCTTTCGGGCCGACGCCGCCCTGGTGGTCGAGCCGAGCAGCCTCGAACTCACCACAGCGCACCGCGGCTTCGCCTGGTTTGAACTCGAGCTGACCGGCCTCGCCGCGCACGGTTCACAGCCCGAGCTCGGCGTCGACGCCATCTGGCATGCCGGCCTCGTGTTACGCGCACTCGACGGCCTGCAGCGACGGCTCAACGCAGCCCCGGCGCATGCCACGCTCGGCCACGGCGCCGTTCGGGTGTCGCAGATTGCCGGCGGCGACGACGCGGCCACGGTCGCGGCTCGCTGCGTCCTCACCGTCGAACGACGGATGCTGCCCGGTCAGTCACCCGAGAGCGTCGAGACCGAATTGTTCGCACTCTTGACCGCGTTGACCGTGGAAGAACCGCAGTTCCAGTTCGCGCTGACCAGACTGGTGGCCCGCGCTGCCTTTGAGGCCGAGCCGCAGTGGCCAATCGTGCGGGCGCTGACGGCCAATGCGCAGCGGGTACTCGGGCACCCAGCGGTCACGCGTGGCGAACCGTTCTGGACCGACGCGGGACTCATTCTTGAAGCAGGCATACCCTGCGTCGTTTTCGGCGCCGACGGCGAAGGTTTGCACGCCGACATCGAGTGGGCTGACGCGCAATCGGTGCGGGCGCTCGCCGATATTCTCGAGGGCACGATCACCGAGTTCTGCGGGCTCACAGCCGGCTGATCCGCTTGACCCGGAGAAGACGGAGTGTGTGCGCGACGTGATGCTGTCCTCCGTCGACCGTTATTTTTCGCGCACACTCCGGCGCCCCCTTAGGAGCCCCCTTAGGAGCCCCCTTAGCCGGCCCGTTAGGCGGTCGCGGCGCGGGCGGGATCGGCCGAGCGGACCGCACGCTTGATTGCGAAGAGTGGGATCGTGCGCTGGCAGAGGGGGCCGATCAGCACGGCGAACAGTGCGGTGCCGATTCCCACGTTGCCCCCGAGCGCCCAGCCGATGCCGAGCACCATCACCTCGATGCCGGTACGCACGATCCAGATCTTCCAGCCGGTGCGCTTGTGCAGGCCGGTCATCAGGCCATCGCGCGGGCCGGGGCCGAAGTGCGCCCCGATGTAGAGGCCGGTGGCGACAGCCACGGTCAGGAGACCGACAGCGAACAACACGATGCGCGCCCAGAGATCGAGGTTGGCGGGAATCAGCCACAGGCCCACATCGGCTGCCGGCCCCACGAGCACGGCGTTCAGCAGCGTTCCAGCGCCGGGCTTTTGCCGAATGGGAATCCACAGCAGGAGCACGACCCCGCTCAGCAGAATCGTGATCAGCCCGAAGCCGAGCTGCGTGTGATTGTCGATCCCCTGGGTGAGCACATCCCAGGGGGCCACGCCAATACCAGCGCGCACAATCAGTGCAATGCCGATTCCGTAGAGAAAAAGGCCAATCAGCAGTTGGAGCAGTCGACGAGTCACGAGCATTCAGTCTAAAGGTCGGGCGCACTGTGCGTACTGGCATACTGAGCGGGTGCATTTTCTCGCGGTAGTGAGCATGAAGAATCGGGCGCTGATCGCCCTCATCACCATTGTGGCAGCCGTGTTCGGCAGCCTGGCCCTGACCGGCCTCAAGCAGGAGCTCATTCCATCCCTGCAGCTTCCGCAGCTGCTCGTGTCGACCAGCTACCCGGGGGCGTCGCCGCAGGTCGTCAACGACGACGTTTCAACCCCGATCGAGACCGCCATTCAGGGCCTCGTCGGCCTCGAAACGACGTCGACGACGAGCAACACCAACTCGTCGCTGGTGAGCGCCACCTTCACCTACGGCACCGACCTGGTCAAGGCCGAATCCCGCATCGACCAGGCCATCAACCGCATTAAGAATGTGCTGCCGGCCGACGTCGATCCGCAGGTGATCAGCGGCAGTATCGATGACTTTCCGGTGATCTCGCTCGCGGTCGCCTCGAGTGACACCGTGGCGCTCGCTGACCAGTTGAAGCGCAGCGTGCTCGGTGACATTCGGGACGTGGCCGGCGTGCGTGACGCCGCCCTGGTCGGCGATATCGGCCGCCGCGTCACGATCACGCCCAACGTCGATGAGCTCGCCGCGCGCGGATGGAGTACGCAAAACCTCCGGGATGCGCTCCAGCAGAACGGGTCGCTGGTTCCGGCCGGCGCCATCACCGAGGGTGACACGACACTGTCTGTTCAGGCCGGCAGCAAACTCAACTCGGTCGAGGACATCGTCGCGCTCCCGCTCGTGGCCAGCTCGGCCGGTTTCACCGGTGCCGGCGTCGGTGCCACAGCGGATGCCGCCCCCACAACCATCGGCGACGTCGCGACGGTCGCCCTGGTGGAAAACCCGATCACCAGCATTTCCCGGGTAAACGGCAAACCGGCCCTCACTATCGCCGTCACCAAGGTGCCCGCCGCGAACACGGTCGACGTGTCCAGGGCGGTGCGGGCGATCCTGCCGCAGCTCGAGGCGGCCGTCGCGCCGGCCACGTTCACGGTCGTGTTCGACCAGGCGCCGTTCATCCAGCAGTCGATAGACGCGCTCACCCAGGAAGGTCTGCTCGGTCTCGGCTTCGCGGTAATCGTGATTCTGCTGTTTCTGCTTTCGGTGCGCGCCACACTGGTCACGGCCATCTCGATTCCGACCTCGGTGCTGATCACCTTCATCGGCTTACAGGGCGTGGGTTATTCGCTCAATATCCTCACCCTCGGAGCACTCACGATCGCCATCGGCCGTGTTGTCGACGACTCGATCGTGGTCATTGAAAACATCAAACGGCACCTTGTTGCCGGTGCCGACCGCGCCGCCACGATCGTCTTCGCGGTGCGCGAAGTAGCGGGGGCCATCACCGCGTCGACGGTCACCACGGTCACGGTGTTCCTGCCGATCTCCTTCGTTGGCGGATCGACCGGGGAATTGTTTCGCCCATTTGCGCTCACCGTGACGATCGCCCTGCTCGCCTCGCTGCTCGTGTCACTGACCATCGTGCCCGTGCTCGCGTTCTGGTTTTTGCGAGCGCCGAAAACCCTGGTGGCTGCCGATGACGAGCACCCCGCCGACCTGGCACCCGGAATCGTGCCGCAGGAGGCAGCCCCGACCGGCCTGGCCGGTGACGGCGTGCTCGGTGCCGGTCCGGCTGCGGTGGCTCACGCGCCCGCTCCGGCGAACGGCGCCCACTCGCGGCACGCAGCAGCGGCATCCGCTTCCACCGGGCTATCGGCGGCGGCCGAGGCCGGCGAGAACCCGGGACGGCTGCAACAGGGGTACCTGCCGGTCATTCGATTCACGCTCAAGCATGCCGTCGCGACGCTGCTGCTGGCGGTTCTCGTGCTTGGTGGAACGGCCGCGCTCGTGCCGTTCATGAAGGTGAACTTTCTCGGGTCAACCGGGCAGAACACCTTTCGGGTGACGCAAACGCTGCCAGTGGGCAGCAGCCTGGCCGCGCAGGATGCGGCATCCGCGTCGGTCGAGACCGCGCTGCAGGGCCTCGACGGTATCGACATCGTGCAGCTGTCGATCGGCGGCGGAAGCGCAGCGAGCGCGTTTCGCGGCGGTGCGCCCAGCTCGAGCGCCGTGACCTATTCGATCACCACAGCCGACGGTGCCAACTCCGATGCGGTGCAAAACCAGGCGCGCACGGCACTGGCGGCACTGGGTGACGTGGGCGAGATCTCGGTGGCTGCGGCAAGCGGATTCGGGGCCTCTTCCGACATCGCCGTCGATATCACGGCCGCGACGGATGCCGACCTTCAGACCGCGACGACGTCCATTCTCACTGCAGTGCAAAAACTCGGGGCGATCAGGGAGAGCGCGAACACTCTCGCCTCCTCGCTGCCGTACCTGGCTGTCACGGTCGACCGGACGGCTGCGGCTGCTGCCGGGTTGAGCGAATTCGCTCTCGGCACGCTCGTGTCGCAGGCCATGCAGCCGAGTTCCATTGGATCGATTGTGATCGACGAGACCAACCTGACCGTGTACCTGTCGGCGCAGTCGCCGCCGACGACAGCCGCTGATCTCGCAGCCGTGCCGATCCCGACCCGCGCCGGATCGGTCGCCCTCGATACCCTCGCCACCGTTGAACAGGTCGAGGGACCGAGCACCCTCACGACGACGAAGGGGCTGCGCACGGCGACCGTCTCGGCGACTCCCGCGAGCGATGATCTGGGCACGGCGAACGCGCAGCTGAGCCAGATGCTCGTTGATACGAAGTTGCCGACCGGAGCGACCGCGACGCTCGGCGGGGTCAGCGCCGATCAGGCCGAGGCATTTCAGCAGCTCGGAGTGGCGATGCTGGTCGCCATCCTCATCGTCTACATCGTGATGGTGGCAACGTTCCGGTCGCTGCTGCAACCGCTGCTGCTGCTCGTGTCGGTGCCGTTCGCGGCGACCGGGGCGATCGCGCTCCAGGTTGTAACCGGTATTCCGCTGGGCGTGCCATCCCTGATCGGGGTGCTCATGCTGATCGGGATCGTGGTGACCAACGCCATCGTGCTGGTCGACCTGGTCAACCAGTACCGGCGGCGCGGCCTGGCGGTATTCGACGCCCTGGTCGCCGGAGCGAGCCGCAGGCTGCGGCCCATTCTGATGACGGCGCTCGCCACCATCTTCGCCCTGCTGCCGATGGCGATCGGCCTCACCGGCCACGGAGGATTCATCTCGCAGCCGCTCGCCCTCGTGGTCATCGGCGGGCTCGTCTCCTCGACTGTGCTGACCCTGATCGTGCTTCCGGTGCTCTATCTACTGGTCGAGGGCGCACGAGAACGCCGCGCTATGCGTCGGACTGCCTGAATTCACCTGAACCGAACCCTGTCCGGCCTGTTCCGGGCCCGTACGTTCGGGCGGATGCGCCGCGCGCCTCAACGGCCGAGAATGACGCCGCGGTTCAGAAAGAATGGTTGCGGGTCGATGCGCACGCCGTCGACCCGAACCTCGACGTGGGAGTGGCAGCCGGTAGACAGACCGGTGCTCCCAACGCTGCCAATCTGCTGGCCGGCGGTGACCGGATCACCGGCAGCGACCAGGGTTTCACCGCTGGCGAGGTGGGCGTAGCCCGTCTGCACACCCTCCCCATGGTCGATCAGAATCCAATTGCCGTAACTTCCCACGGAGCCCGCTGCGCGCACGATTCCCGATGTGGCTGCAAAAACGGGTGCCCGACAGCTCGCCCCGATATCGGTACCGTAGTGGAACGTGCCAACTCCGGGGAGCGGACGAAGCGGGCGTGGCCCGTAGCCATCCGTTATGGCACCATGCACGGGGTTGGCCCAACCCTGCTCGCTGAGCTGGCCGAGGTCGGTGCGAATGATCGGGCGCACATTGAGAGCCGCCAGGGTCGCGGCGGCGTTCGACGCCTGCGAGGCTGCGGAGGCGAGCGCCAGACCTGCCGCCTCGAAGTCGCTCGAGGCCGCGTCGAATGTCGCCTGGCTCGCGTCGACCGGTACTGAGCTGGCAGCAGCGCGAGTCTCGGCGTCCTGCTGGCTGAGTTTGACGGCTCGTGCCTGGTCAGCTTCGGCATGGGCCTGGATCGTGTCGATGTTGTCGGCCAGGTAGTTCAGCTGGTCGAGCGTGCTGAGCTGGTCGAGCACGTTGCCGAGCGAGTGCCCGCCGAGGAAGACGTCGGCGATTCCGGCACCGTTTCGCTGCTGGGCGAGCCTGCGTGCGACCACGGCGAAGCTTTGGGCAGAGACGCTTGCTTGCTGCGAGGCCTCGACGGCGAGTCGGTGAACGAGAGTTGCGCGGCCCTGCGCGCTCGTCTGACTTGCTCGCGTTGCTGCCAGGTCGCCGCGTGCGGTGTCGAGCGCGGCTTGCGTGGTTTGCGAGTGGGTGAGGGCCGTCGTCAACGCTGCGGCCCGTTCCACGCTGAGTTCCTGGGCGGAAGCGCGCTGGATTGCGACCTGCGCGGCCGCGGCACGCTGTTCGGCGCGCGCTCGTTCAGCAGTCGCCCGGGCGGTGGCCGTCACCTGAGCGGCTGCCGCAGCTTCTGCTTGGGCTGACGCCGCCACGGAATCGGTGGGTGCGACCGGAATCGGATTGACCGTCGGTCCCGGGGTTGGTTCGATCGTCGGTCCGGGGGTTGGTTGCGGGGGTACCGCCACCGGGGGGATGGGACCGTCAGTCGGTTCCGGCGCGGGCTCCGCCGTGGGGAGCGGGGTTGCGGTGGGGGCTGGGGTTGGGGTGGGGTCGATGTCCGGTGCCGGTTGCGGGGTGGGGCTGGTGATCGGATCAGGTTCTGGTGTGGGTGTGGGTGTGGGTGTGGGTGTGGGTGTGGGTGTGGTCGACGGCGTAGGCGTAGGCGTTGCGCTGGGGGTCGGCTCTGCCGTTGCGATCGGTGCTGGGCTCGCGGGGGATCCGGCGGGCGCCTCGTCGGCGATCGCTCCGATCGGTGCGCCGAACAGCGCGAGTGCCACGATGACCACGGCCACCAGCCCGCCTTCGGCACCCCGCAATGCCCGGCTTCGCGGCGCCCGATTGTAAAATTTCGCACGCCCAAGCTGAACGTCATGACGGCGCGTGACGGGTAGCAGCATATGAGAACCTGATCCATTCGGGTAATGGATTTACGCGGCTCGGGCGGGCCAGCGTGGCGCAAGTATGGCACGGTGCCGCATTGCTTACAACGGGGTGGATGCGTGACGCAAGGTCACTGTAAGGTTGTCCGAAATTTACGCCAATCCGGGTCCGGCAGCCGAGCGCACCGCGCCGGAGGCCACGAGAGCCACAACGCCTTCGATTTCGGGGGAGAGGAAACGATCGTGCCCGGGGCCGGCTGCTACCGTGCGCACGAGATCGCGCACCGCTGTGGTCGCGGCGGCGGGGGTGAGTGGCGCCCGCAGATCGAGCGATCGCGACGCCGTCATGATCTCGATCGCCAGCACGCGGCCGAGCCCGTCGAGCGACCGGCGCAGCTTGCGCGCGGCGTGCCATCCCATCGAAACGTGGTCCTCCTGCATCGCCGAGGAGGGAATCGAATCAACGGATGCCGGCGCGGCGAGTCGCTTGAGCTCCGACACGATACCGGCGGCGGTGTATTGAGCAATCATGAGTCCGGAGTCCACCCCCACCTCGTGCGCGAGAAACGGCGGCAGGCCCTTGCTGCGGCTCACATCGAGGTGACGGTCGGTACGGCGCTCACTCATGCTGGCGACATCCGCTGAGGCGATGGCGAGAAAGTCCAGCACATAACCGAGCGGTGCGCCGTGAAAGTTGCCGTTTGAAGAGACGCGCCCGCCGACGGTGACGACCGGGTTATCGATGGCGCTGGCCAGTTCGCGGCCGGCGACGAGGGCGGCGTGGGCGGCGGTGTCGCGCGCGGCGCCGTGCACTTGCGGGGCGCACCGCAGGGAGTAGGCATCCTGCACCGACACGTCCTCCGGACCCGCATGGCTGGCGAGTAGGCCAGATCCGAGCAGCAGTCGGCGCAGGTTCGCGGCGCTGTCGGCCTGACCGAGCTGGGGCCGCAGCTGCTGCAGATCGGCCGCGAAGACGGCATCCGTTCCGAGCAGGGCTTCGACACTCATGGCGGCCGCGATGTCGGCGGTGGTGAGCAAGCGGGCGAAATCGTCGAGGGCGAGCACGAGCATGCCGAGCATGCCGTCGGTGCCGTTAATGAGGGCGAGGCCCTCCTTTTCGGCGAGCACGACCGGTCTGATTCCGGCCGCGGCCAGGGCCTGGCTGCCGGTGACGAGAATGCCGGTCGTGTCACGCGCCTGGCCCTCGCCCATCACAACGAGGGCACAGTGGGCGAGCGGGGCCAGGTCGCCGGAGCAGCCGAGCGATCCGTATTCGTGCACGACCGGGGTGATCTGGGCGTTCAGCACGGCGGCGTAGGTCTCGGCGGTGGCCGGCCGAACGCCGGTGCGACCGGTCATCAGGGTACTCAACCGCAGCAGCATGAGGGCGCGCACGACTTCCCGTTCCACCTCGGCCCCGCTGCCGGCGGCATGCGAGCGCACGAGGCTCGCCTGCAACTGGGCGCGCCGGCCGGGGGTGATGAACGTTGTCGCGAGGGCGCCGAAGCCGGTGGAGATTCCATAGTGCGGTTCGGGATCCGCGGCGAGGGCATCGATGATCCTGCGGGTCACTGCGACCTCGTCGAGGCTCGAAGGATCAAGCGTCACGCGCGCATTGTGGCGCGCGACGGCGATCACGTCAGCGAACGAGAGGGCGCCGGCTCCGACAGTGACACTCGCCGTACCGTTTCTGGCTGCGGAAACGGGTGCTGTGCTCACGGTGGGCAAATCGGTGCTGGGCGTCTCTGCAAGAGTCATGATTTCATTGCACACCCGCGCCGGGGTAGGCGATACGCCGATAAGGTAAATGCTGTCCGGTATGCCGGACAGCATCCACTCTCGACGCATGCGAAAGCGCGTGCAGATGGGCCGCCCAGCGTCGGCGGAGCCGGGGACCTGCCATGAAAACACCGTCCAAGGTCCCGGCCGCCCAAAGCGCCCTGCGCATGCTGGCACACCTCGCCGCGCAGCGTGGGCCAACGCCGGCGGCCGCCGTAGCGAGCGCCCTCGACCTGCCACGCTCGACCGTTTACCAGTTGCTCGACGTGCTCGTGGAGCAGGGATTCGTCGTGCACCTGCCCGAGGAACACCGGTACGGGCTCGGTATCGCCGCCTTCGAACTCAGCTCGGGATTCAGCCGCCAGGAACCGCTTTCCCGACTCGGTCGCCCCTTGATCGCGCAGCTCGTCGACCGGTTGGGGGAGAGCGCCCATCTCGTGGTGCTGCACGGTCGGGACGTGATCTACCTCGTCGAGGAGCGTGCAGCGCACCGTCCCTCACTCGTCTCCGAGGTGGGCGTGCGGCTGCCCGCCCACCTCACGGCGAGCGGGCGCGCCCTGCTCGCGGCGGTCCCTGCCGCCCAAGTGCGCGCGCTCTACCCGGCCCAGGTGTCGCTTGAGCTGCGGGACGGGCGGGGTCCGGGAAACCGCTTAGAGCTGCGCGCCGTACTCGATCGAGTGCGAACAGATGGTTACGCCACGGAGGACGGCGAAATCACGCCCGGCATCGCCTCGGTGGCGCTCGCCGTGCGCGATCATGCCGGCTGGCCGGCCGCCGCCATCGCGGTCACCTTCGCACGCGATCGATTTGCCGCGGCCGAGTGGCCCCAGATCGCCCAGGCAGTGATGGCGACGGCCGCAGAACTGTCCCGCCGGATCGGCGGACAACCGCGCTGAGCGTCCGCGCGAAACCTTGCGGCACGCCTTGCGGCACTCCTTGGGGAAGCGGGCACTCGTTCCTACGGGGGCCCGCTTCTCTAACGAGTGCCGCGAGCGGCCAGGTCGCGGACGAAGGCGGTTCCACCCGCCGCCTGATTTACAGGCTCTTAGCGAAGCAGACGCTGAGTTCTTCGCCGATATACGGGCCGAACAGCTCGATCTGTTCGTAGCCGCGGCCGCGGTAGAGCGCCATCGCTGTGTGTTGCAGCGTGCCGGTTTCCAACGCGAGAGAGCGGATGCCGTGGCTAGCGGCATCCGCTTCGATGCGGTCCAGCAGGCGGCCGGCCACACCGCGGCCACGAGCTTCTGTGTGCACGAACAGTCGCTTCAGTTCAGCTGCGGCGTCGAGGTCGAGCGGCACGAGGGCGGCCATGCCGCACGCCTTACCGTTTTCATCGCGGGCCACGTACACGTCGACGCCGGGACGCTCGAGCTCGTCGGTGCTGAGCAGAAACGTGTTCTCCACGGGGTACAGGGAGTGCGCAAAGACGGTGCCGGCCGCGAGAAGCGCCTCGACGTCGGCCTGCCGGGGCGGCTCAATACCGATCGAAATGGTCATGTCACCAGAATAGAGCGAGGCATTACCTACCCCGTTGCGTGACTTTTCCGGATACATCGGGTAGCGTATATAAGTCGGCTCTTGACACCGCGCTGTGCGCGGATGGGTTTGTAAGTCAAGTTGGGCCGGTTTCCCAGTAATCCGCTGGTGAAAAATCACTGTATGTGAACGGCCCCGACCGCAGATTGCTCGGGTTCTCAGTTACGTCGCATGTGCGATGTTGTTCTGCCATGTACTAAACACAACCCAGAGATATTTTTATGCCTCAAGGCAATTCACGCAATTCCACCGTCGGTCGTGGCGGTAAGAACTTCGATCCCAAGTACGCCTCCAAGGGCGGATCGGGCCACGGCGGTTCCAACAACGCCGGCAGCAAGAGCCCCGGACACCGCGGTTACCGCGCTGATGAGGGCGCGCCCAAGAAGCAGCGCTGGAACGCGGACGAGCGCGCCGCGCGGTCGAATGAGCGTCCCTCGAGCGAGCGCCCAGCCTACGGCTCGCGTTCCGTTCGCCCCGAAAACGGCGGTCGTACCAACAGCGAGCGCAACGAGCGCCCGGCCTACAACAATGACCGTCCCCGCACGGACCGTCCCGCGTACAACAACGAGCGCCCGGCTCGGACCGAGCGTCCCTCCTATGGTGACCGCAGCAGCGCTCCTCGCGCCGAGCGTCCCTCTTATGGCGACCGCGCCCCGCGCACCGACCGCCCGGCCTACAACAACGACCGTCCGTCCTATGGTGACCGCAGCAGCGCCCCCCGCACGGAGCGTCCGTCTTATGGAGACCGCGCCCCGCGCACGGATCGTCCTTCCTACAACAACGATCGTCCGGCTCGCACGGAGCGTCCGTCTTATGGAGACCGCGCCCCGCGCACGGATCGTCCTTCCTACAACAACGATCGTCCGGCCCGCACGGAGCGTCCGTCTTATGGAGACCGCGCCCCGCGCACGGATCGTCCTTCCTACAACAACGATCGTTCGGCCCGCACGGAGCGTCCGTCTTATGGAGACCGCGCCCCGCGCACGGATCGTCCTTCCTACAACAACGATCGTCCGGCCCGCACGGAGCGTCCCTCCTATGGAGACCGCGCTCCCCGCAGCTTCGACGACCGCGCCCCGCGTCGCTCGAACGACGACCGGCCGCCCCGTCGTGACTTCGGTAACGACCGTCCGACCCGTTCCGACGATGGCGACAGCAAGTTCTACCCGAAGCGCAGCGAAAACGGCGCCAAGCCGAGCTTCGCCGGTGGCGACGACGTCGTGCTCGAGCGTCTCGAAGCCATCGCAACGACGGCATCCGATGTCGTCGGTGTGACCTTTGGCGACCTGGGCCTCGGCGAGAACATCGTGCGTGAGCTCGCCGCCCTCGGCGCTCCGTCGCCCTTCCCGATCCAGGCTGCGACCATCCCCGACGTGCTCGCCGGGCGCGACGTGCTCGGCCGCGGCAAGACCGGATCCGGCAAGACCATTGCCTTCGGCGCTCCCCTGGTCGAGAAGCTCATGGAGAACAACGGCGCCAAGGACCGCAAGATGGCCCGCAAGCCTCGCGCGCTCATCCTGGCTCCGACCCGTGAGCTCGCCCTGCAGATCGACCGCACCGTGCAGCCCATCGCCCGCAGCGTCGGCCTCTTCACCACCCAGATCTACGGCGGCGTTCCGCAGTACCGCCAGGTCAGCGCCCTCCAGCGCGGCGTGGACATCATCATCGGCACCGCCGGCCGCATTGAAGACCTCATCGACCAGGGTCGTCTCGACCTGTCCGAAGTCGTCGTCACCGTGCTCGACGAGGCCGACTACATGTGCGACCTCGGGTTCCTCGAGCCGGTCCAGCGCATCCTGCGCCAGACCAAGGCCGGCGGCCAGAAGCTGCTCTTCTCCGCCACCCTCGACAAGGGCGTTGCCTCACTGGTCAAGGAGTTCCTGACCAACCCGGCCGTGCACGAGGTCGCCGGTGAGGACCAGTCCTCCTCCACGATCGACCACCGCGTTCTCGTCATCGAGCACCGCGACAAGGGCCGCATCATCGAGGAGCTCGTCAACCGCGACGGCAAGACGCTCATCTTCAGCCGCACCCGCGCCTACGCTGAGCAGCTCGCCGACCAGCTCGAGGATGCCGGCGTCAAGGCAACGAGCCTGCACGGTGACCTCAACCAGGCTCGTCGCACTCGCAACCTGCAGATGCTCACGAGCGGCCGGGTCAACGTGCTCGTCGCAACGGACGTCGCTGCTCGCGGAATCCACGTCGACGACATCGACCTGGTCATCCAGGCCGACGCCCCCGACGAGTACAAGACGTACCTCCACCGCGCGGGTCGCACCGGGCGTGCCGGCAAGACCGGAACCGTCGTGACGCTCATTCCCAAGCAGCGCAAGCGCCGCATGGACGAGCTGCTCGACCGTGCCGAGATCGATGCCAGCTACACCTCCGCCACCCCCGGTGACGCGGCTGTGCGCGAATTGGCCAGCATCTAGCATTCGTTTGATCTAGAAAGGGGCACCCGCCAATTGGCGGGTGCCCCTTTTGCGTGCCCCGCGGGTTGTGCGAACCCGCCCATATCTGCCAGAATTACTTTCCGAACGATCGGTAGCTTATTCGTCGTTCCCGCACGCGCACGCAGACACCGTCGTCAGGAGAGAATATGGCTGAGGCCTACCTCGTTGGAGGAGCACGCACCCCCGTTGGCCGGTACGGCGGCGTGTTGGCCACAGTTCGTCCCGATGACCTCGCCGCGCTCGTCGTCGGTGAGGCAGTGCGCCGCGCCGGTGTCGACCCGGGCCTGATCGAAGAGATCATCTTCGGCGCAGCCACCCAAGCTGGAGAAGACAACCGCAACGTCGCCCGCATGGCCGGGCTGCTCGCCGGACTGCCCGACCACGTGCCGGGCATCACCGTCAACCGGCTCTGTGCCTCCGGAATGTCGGCGATCACCATGGCCGCGCAGGCCATTCGTGCCGGCGATGCTGACCTGTGCATCGCCGGTGGCGTCGAATCGATGACGCGTGCCCCCTGGGTGCAGGCCAAACCCGATCGTGCCTGGGCCAAGCCCGGCGCCCAGTTCGACACCTCCATCGGCTGGCGATTCGTGAATCCTAAACTCGCCGCACGCGACAAGGCCACCTTTTCCATGTCGGAGACGGCTGAAGAGGTCGCCCGGCTTGACGGGATCACCCGTTCAGAAGCGGATGCCTTCGCCCTCCGCAGCCACCAGCGCGCCGCCGCCGCGATTGACGCCGGCCACTTCGTCGAGGAGATCGTCGGCGTTCCCACCCCGAAGGGCGAGGTTCTCGTCGACGAGGGCCTGCGCCGCGACACCAGCCTCGAGGGACTCGCCGCCCTGCGCCCGATCGTTGCCGGCGGCTCGGTCGTCACGGCCGGCAATGCGAGTTCGCTCAACGATGGTGCTTCGGCGGTTCTCGTGGCGAGCGGTGAGGCCGTGAAACGATACGGACTCACGCCGCGGGCCCGCATCGTGGTCGGAGCCAGTGTGGGGCTGGCCCCGGAGATCATGGGCCTCGGCCCGGTCGCCGCGACCCAGCGTGCCCTCGACCGCAGCGGGCTGACCATCGCCGACCTCGGGGCGATCGAACTCAACGAAGCTTTCGCCACCCAGTCGATCGCGTGCATCCGCCGCCTCGGCCTCGACGACGAGACTGTCAACCGTAGCGGTGGCGCTATCGCGCTGGGGCATCCGCTCGGATCGAGTGGAGCTCGCCTCGTCGTCACCCTGCTCGCCCGCATGGAGCGGGAAAACGCCCAGCACGGCCTCGCCACCATGTGCGTCGGCGTCGGCCAGGGCTCGGCCCTCATCTTGGAGCGTGTCTGATGTCTGTGTCTGAACTTGAGCTCGGCGATCGCGGCGAATCCGGGGTCCCTGCGCGGGTCGGTGTGCTCGGTGGCGGGCGCATGGGCGCCGGAATCGCGCACGCGTTCCTGCTCGCTGGAGCCCATGTGGCACTCGTTGAACGCAACGACACCGAGGCGACGGCCGCCCGCGAGCGGGTGCTGCGCGCCGTCGACGCGAGCATTGCCCGCGGTGCAACCGGCGAGACCCGCCCGGAACTTGAGGCTCGTCTCGCCGTCGGCGCCGATTTCGGTCTGTTCCGCGATCGGGAACTCGTGGTCGAGGCCGTTCCCGAGGTGCGCGCGCTCAAGGTCGACGCCCTGCAAAAGGTCGAGGCGCAGCTGGCCGACGACGCGGCCCTCGCCAGCAACACCTCGTCGATCTCGATCGACGACCTCGCCGATGAGCTGCAGCGCCCGGCGCGTTTTCTCGGGCTGCACTTCTTCAACCCTGTGCCCGCATCGAACCTGGTCGAACTCGTCACCGGCAGCGCCACCTCACCCGAACTGGTGGCGGATGCCCGGAGCTGGGTGTCTGCCCTCGGCAAGACTCCCATTACCGTCAGCGATGCGCCCGGCTTCGCCTCCTCCCGGTTGGGAGTAGCCCTCGGACTCGAGGCCATCCGCATGCTCGAGGAGGGCGTCGCGAGCGCCTCAGACATTGATGCCGCGATGATGCTCGGCTACAAGCATCCGGTGGGGCCGTTGAAGCTGACCGATCTGGTCGGGCTCGATGTGCGCCTCGGTATCGCCGAGTACCTGCACAAACAGCTCGGCGCTCGCTTCGAACCGCCGGCGCTGCTGCGCAGACTTGTCGGCGAGGGCAAGCTGGGCCGTAAGTCCGGCCAGGGCTTCTACCGCTGGGACGAATCCTGATGTCCGCCCACACTGAAGCCCCGCCCGCACCACGTACGCATCACAAAGGAGACCCCATGACGACCATTCTGCCCAGCTACGTGCAGGGCGCCTGGTGGACTCCGACCGACGAAAACGCCGTCGCTGCCGTCGACGTCTGTGACGCCTCGACCGGTGCGGTCGTCACTCGTGTCAGCACGCAGGGCCTCGACCTCGCCGCGGCGCTCGACTACGCACGTACGGTCGGCCAACGCACGCTCGGCGAGCTCACTTTTCACCAGCGTGCCGTGCTGCTCAAGCAGATGGCGCTGCTGCTGACCGAGCACAAGCAGGAGCTCTACGCCCTCTCCAGTCGTACCGGCGCCACCAAGGTCGACTCCTGGGTGGACATTGACGGCGGCATCGGAGTGCTGTTCAGCTACTCCTCCAAGGGCCGCCGCGAACTGCCCAACGCCCGCGTCTACGTCGACGGGCCGGTCGAGCCGCTCTCCAAGGACGGCTCCTTCATCGCACGCCACATCTACTCGCGCCTGCCCGGAGTCGCCGTGCAGATCAACGCGTTCAACTTTCCGGTCTGGGGAGCCCTCGAGAAGTTTGCGCCGGCTTTCCTGGCCGGAGTGCCCACCCTCGTGAAGCCGGCCACCCCCTCCGGCTACCTCGCCGAGGCGTTCGTGCGCATCCTCGCCGACTCCGGCATGCTGCCGGAAGGTTCGATGCAGCTCGTCTCCGGCAGTGTGCCGAGCTTGTTCGACGACGTGCGCCTCGGCGACCTCGTCGCCTTCACCGGATCAGCCTCCACCGCCGAGAAACTGCGCGCGAGCGACTCGGTGCAGACCGGGGGAGTGCGCTTCACCAACGAGACCGACTCGATCAATGCCTCCGTTCTCGGAACGGATGCCGTCACCGGCACTCCCGAATTCGACGCCTTCGTCAAGCAGGTCGTCGCCGAGATGACGGTCAAGGCCGGCCAGAAGTGCACCGCCATCCGCCGTGTCATCGTGCCGCGCGCGGCAATGGACGACGTCGTCACGGCCGTGCAGGCGCGCATCACCGACCGCATCGTGCTCGGCGATCCCCGCGCCGCGGGCGTCACCATGGGCCCGCTCGCCTCCACCGCGCAGCGCAGTGAAGTACTCAAGCAGGTCGCCCGCCTCCAGGCCGCCGGTGGCCAACTGGTCGTCGGGCAAACGGATGCCCCCACCGTTCTGCACGCCAACGGCACGACCGCGCCCGCTCCCGATGGCGCTTTCGTCGAGCCGCTACTGCTGCGCTTCGATGACGCCTCCGTTGCCGCCGTGCACGAGGTCGAGGCCTTCGGCCCGGTCTCGAGTGTGCTCGGCTATGACTCCCTCGACGAGGCTATCGCCCTCGTGCGGCGGGGTGGCGGGTCGCTCGTGACCAGCATCGCAACCCACGACCCGGCCGTGGCCGTCGCCTTGATGACCGGAATCTCCGCCTTCAACGGTCGCGTGCTCGTGCTCGACCGAGACGATGCCCGCACATCCACCGGGCACGGTTCGCCGGTTCCGCAGCTCGTGCACGGTGGCCCGGGCCGGGCCGGCGGCGGCGAAGAGCTCGGCGGTATCCGCGCGGTGTTGCACCACATGCAGCGCACGGCCATTCAAGGCTCACCCGAAATGCTCACGGCCATCACCGGAATCTGGCACCAGGGCGCGTCTGCGCGAGTCGGTGACACGCATCCGTTCCGGAAGAGCCTGGCCGAACTCGTGATCGGTGACCAGATCGTCTCGGACTCCCGCACGGTGACTCTCGCAGATATCGAGACCTTCGCTCAGTTCACCGGGGACACCTTCTATGCGCACATGGACGAAGAGGCCGCCGCCGCCAACCCGTTCTTCCCGGGCCGCGTGGCGCACGGCTACCTGTTGGTCTCCTGGGCCGCCGGACTGTTCGTCGACCCGGCGCCCGGGCCGGTACTCGCCAACTCCGGGCTGGAGAACCTGCGGTTCGTCACACCGGTCTCGCCCGGTGACAGCATTCGCGTCGCGCTCACTGCGAAGCAGATCACCCCGCGCGAAACCGACGAATACGGCGAAGTGCGCTGGGATGCCGTGCTGACCAACCAGAATGACGAACTCGTTGCGTCCTATGACGTGCTCACGCTCGTCGCGAAGCACTAGGTCGCTGCAGATTCGAAAGCGGGCCCGCATTTCGTGTGCGATCACGAACAGTTTGTTGGGTTCCAACCCCTCGAATTGGGGTCAACGGAGAAGGTCGAATTCGACTGTCGTCGGACGTTGCGCCACATAAGCTGAACCTGGGGGGCTTCGCTCCGCGCGTTCGGGCATGCATGTATGCAGGCATGCCCGAACGCTGGCATCAGACCAAAGGTCATCATGGGGAACTTTTTCACCCGCATCCGAGAGCGCAGCTTCGCGGTTGCCCTCACAGTAGCGGCCGTCCTAACCTTCGGGGCCCTCGCGGCGGCTCCGGCCACCGCGGTCGAGGCAGACCCTGCCATCGAATCGGTTGCGGCCGTCGAAACGCCGATTGCGCCGATTGCTTCGGCGCCGATTTCGACGGCCACCATCTCGGGCACAGTCAGGGGCGATCGGAAAACTGGAACTCTAACAGATGACGCACCGCTTGCAGATGCTTATGTCAACGCGTGGACCGAGGCTGGCTACCCGAGTAAGAGAGCCATAACCGATACAGACGGGAATTACACGCTTCAAGGACTCGAATCTGGCACTTATGTCGTTTCGTTTGACCACTATGAAACTTTATCTAGCTTTGCATACGCCAGGGAATATTGGGAAGACAGTCCTACCTTCGAGACCTCAACCCGCATCACGGTCGTTGCCGATTCTGCCATCACGGGCATCAATGCGACCCTGCGGGCAATGGACCCAGTAATTGCGGGTGAAGTGTCGATCGCTGGCTCGGCGATTGTTGGTGAAACGCTGGTGGCAATTCCGGGGGTGTGGGGGCCCGGTGAGGTTGAACTTAACTACCTCTGGATGCGGGATGGCACACAGTTCAACAGCTCGGACAAAAGCTACTTGGTAACCAAGGACGATGTCGGTCACACAATTACCGTCAGCATCTGGGGCTGGAAATTTGGCTATGAGAGTGCAGGAGGAGTGCGCGTGACCTCAGGCGTGGTGACTGCGACAGCCTCGCCGACGAGTAGCCCCAGCCCGACGCCCTCCCCCAGCCCGACGCCCTCCCCGAGCACAAGCCCGACCCCGAGCGCCACCCCGACGGTCGAACCCGAGACTGACACGGCAAAACCCGCCTCGGTGGTCGGTCCGCCGAGTGAGCGCGTGACCATGCCGGCCGAGACTCTCGTCGGGGGAGCCAGCATCCCCATTACCGGCACGGGTTTCAAGCCGTTTGAGGTCGTCGACATTTGGATGCACTCGACCCCGGTGCTGCTCGGAACCCTCACCGCCGACGCCCAGGGTCGCATCAGCGGCAGCTTCCCCATGCCAACGTCGATCGCAGCCGGTACCCACCACATCGTGTTGGTTGACGAGGCGGGTGTCTCGTTCACCTCCGCCGCACTGGTCGTCACGACGACAGCGGTCCTGGCCTCGACCGGTGCCGATATCTCCTCGGGCTGGCTCGCACTGGCCCTCATGGTGCTCGGTGGCCTGGCGTTGACCATCAGAGCGCGTCGCCGCACCGCCTCGGCGCTGAAATAGCATCACGCACCTGCTCTAACCAGCGGCCTTCGACGATATTCGCGTCGAGGGCCGCTTCGTGATGTCCAGAACGGTCCCCGCCAAGCGGATGCCGCAGCGCGGGGCGCCGAGACCCGTCCTGGTTCCGCCGGGGCGGCGCCGTGCGGCAACGGTAGCGCTGTGGCTGCTCGTTGCCTCCTCGATCTTCTTCCTGCCCGACGCCTTCGTTCGCTGGTTTCTACCAAAAGACGCACTCGCGGCCATCGCCGTCGTGCTGGCTTCCGTCGGGGTTGCCCGGGGACGGTTGCCGCGCTGGTTTGTGGCTGCGGCATCCGCTGCCCTCGCCGTTGCCCTGCTGAGCGTGCTGATCTCGGCGGCTCCCGGTGTGCAGCTCTGGGGTCGCTGGCCGCGGTATGAGGGTCTCGTCACGCTGCCGGTCTACTTCGGTGCGGTATGGACCGGCGCGCGATTGCTCGGCCCGGCCGCTCCAACAGACACTCTACGCACGCTAATTCGTGCCATTGCGACGGCGGCAATCGCCCTCGGCCTGGTCTCGCTGCTCGAAGCAGCCGGAGCCCGACCCATCGCGACGGACTTGGCTCGACCCGGGTCCCTCACCGGAAATGCCACCGACCAGGGCGTGCTCGGAGCCATTTTCTGCGCGATGCTCATACTCCCCGTGCTGCGGGCATGGACCGAGCCGAGAAAAGCGTTCGCAGAGCGAGCCTGGCTGAGCACGGCATTGCTGCTCGCAGCGGCGACCGTCATCGTGAGTGCATCTCGAGCGGGGTTGCTCGCTGCCGTAACGGTGCTCGGCATCCTGATGGTTCTCGAAATCGTGCGGTCACCGGGCCGGCGGCGACTGCGCCCAATCGGGCTCACCGCCCTCGCTGGGGTGGTCCTTATCGGCGGTGCGCTGGCCGTGCCGTTCACCCGCAGCCGCCTGCTCGGTGCGAGCCCCCTCTCGACCCAATCCCTCGAGGGCCGATTCACTTTCTGGAGCGACGCCATCGATGTGCTCACTGAGCGTCCACTCGGGGTGGGCGTGAGTGGGTTCCTCAACGCGAATTCCCGCAACTCCACGAGTGATTCAGTGCTGGATTCCCCGCACAACTGGGTCATCCAGGTACTTCTGGCAGGGGGAATACCGCTCCTCGCCGTGGTCGTCGGCCTCCTCGTCACTGCAGCAGTGATTGGACTGCGCTCTTGGCGACGATTGTGCGTGCCCGAACCGGTATCGGCCGCTGCACGACGCTCGACCAGCGGCCTGGTCCCAGCGGATGCCGCCCGCAGCGACGTTCTCGCCGGTGCGCTCGCAGCGCTCGGCGGATTCGGTGTCGCTCTGCTGACGCACTTTACGGCGCCGTCAACCACCATCGTGGCCGCTCTTCTGCTGGGAGTCCTCGTGACCAGGGCGCCGGATGGTGAGCTCCGAGTTCAAATGCGGCCCGGTTCGCCACGGTTGGCCGCCGCCACGGTCGCACGAACGGCAATTCTTGGTGTCTGGTCAATCTGGTTGGTCATTCTGGTGAGCGCGGAGATTCCACTGGCCTCGGGCGTTTCGCATGCGGCCCGCGGTGACATTCAGGCCGCTGAGAGTGCTTTTGAAGCGGCACATGCCATCCGCCCGTGGGACGCCGATCTCGCGGGCATCGCCGCCCAGTCGTTCGCCGCTGCGGCAGATGCTCGTGTCCCTGAAGCCGCGGCCTTAGCCGTCCACTGGGCTGAGCTTTCGCGAGCAGCACTTCCTCAGACCGCGACCACCGAACGCGCGCTCGCGGTCGGACAGTTTACCGACGGCGATGTGCCCGGCGCCGTGAAAACCCTCGACGCGCTCGTAGAACTCGCCCCGATGGACCCTACTATCGCCGTTCAAAACGCGATCGTGCTCTACACGAATGGCGACACAGACGATGCACGCCGTGAGGTCAAGCGCGCCCTCGCCCTCGACCCGACGAACGACGTAGCACTGCAGCTTGAGGAGATTCTGCGGCACGAGTGAGCACTGCGATCCGCATTTTCACACCAGTGGACTATGCCAGGACCGTGTCGGTGCGAGCGGTCGTTCGCGCGTTGATTGTCGTTTTCGAGCGCACCGCGAGAGTGGTGACCGGCGACGAACCGGCCTCGCTGACGATCATGAGACCCTGAGCGCTGTTGGCCGAGCGGCCGAGGTCTTCGATCCACTCTCGGTTGAGCGTGGCTGCGTGTCCGCCGGCGTATTTGAAATACAACGGGATGGCCTGGTTCAGCCAGACAGAACTGCGCCCAGACCCCACCGATGGACAATCCTGCCAGGACAGGAGAAAACTCTCGCCCCGGCGCAGCTTCTGCACGATCACGAGTTGCAGGTGCGCGAGGGTGCGATCATCGATCTCCACGATGACGCGGTCATACGTGAGAGAACCCATGATTGCCTTCCGATCTGTTTCAGCGATCTCGCTTACCTCAGCATCGCGGTTGCTCAGGCGCAACAGTAGAGTCCAACGTCCCCACTCGTCCCTCACTGACTTTGTTCGGGGCCCGGGCCAGCGTTCTTCGGGCCGGCCCGGCATCCGCTTGGGTCAGTCCGCCAAAAATGGCAGCCTCCCGGTCTCTGTTCAGCCCGCGTCGTCGTCGGTTGTGCCGGTGTGGACTCGCACGATGGTCTCCCACGCCGCAACGGTGACCAGCACCACGGAGGTCACCGCTCCCAGGCCGAGCGGAGTCAGGACCGTTGCCGCCACGCCGGCCAGGGCGAGCAGTCCTAGCCCCACCAGGTGGGATACGAGCAGCGTGCGCGTGACGATCCAGCGAAAGAGCAGCAGCCCGAACAGATAGCACAACGGCCCGCCGATAATAATCACGGCCACCGGGAGCGTCATGGCACCTTCCGGATGCTCTAACAACGACTTGTCCGCGACCGAGGTCAGCACGATTGCCGCAATGATGACCGCGTGCACGTAGGTGTAAGCCAGCCGAGTGATGCGGCCCGGCTCGCTCGATACCGCGATTGCTTTGCTCCCAGCTTGCTCTCCATGATCGAAGTAGAGCCACCACATAGCCACCCCGTTCACAAAGGCGAGAAAAAGCCCGAATATCCCGAGAGCAGATGCCTCCTGATCGACAAACGCAAAGCCGGTGACCAGGAAGGACTCACCCACTGCGATGATGACGAACAAGGCACTGCGCTCGGCGATGTGCGGTCCAGACACATCCCAGTCATCCACGCCCGGCGCCTTCAAGCCAGGAATGCGAAATCCCAGGCTGGCTGAGCCGTACTCGATCACCAGGGCGATCAACCAGGCCGGCAGCCGCACCGACAGGGGCAAGAGACCCCCGACGATCCAAAAGACACTCGCTACCGACAGCCAGAGCAGAATGCGAAGAAAGGTCGCGTGCAGGGCCGGATCGTGCCGGGCAAGGGCGAGCACCATGAAGACCGTGCGGCCCAGTTGCAGGGCAACATAGGCGACGGCGAAGACGAGACCCTGATTGCCAAACGAATCGTAAATCGACGTGCTGATCACGAGTCCCACGAGGGATAGCCCGATCACGACGCCGCGCACGGGAAGCTTGGCCGGGTCGAGCCAGTTGGTCACCCAGGTCGTGTAAACCCAGAGCCACCAGAGCGCGAGCACCAGAATGATCGACTCGAGCGCTCCAACCCAGGACTGGTTGGCGTAGAGGTAGCGCGACAGCTGGGTGAGCGCGAAGACAAAAATCAGATCGAAGAACAACTCAATGTGGGTCACCCGGTCGCTGCGCTCCGAGTCTGCTGGCCGCAGCAGGTTGCGCCGAAACCCGAGGCGCAGAACCCATGCGCGATGTTCGAGCGGATGCTGCTGTGTCGTCTTCATTGATCGGCTCACCTTCTCAGTCTCCCCCTACCCGGTCGCGACACGCCCGGGTGGGGGGCGTTTTGACGGGTGGGTGTGGTGGCCGTAATGTATCTATACGTACCCCAAAGGTGCGGAAAGCCGCAGTGCTTTTCGG